>JAJYDH010000273.1 GCA_021777685.1 Planctomycetota bacterium
CCGATCTCGATCCAGTACCGGAACATGGGCAATACGCCGATCCGGGCGGTCTCGATCATCGACAGCCTGCTCCCGCGCCTCGAATACGTCCCCAACTCCGCGCAGGGGCCGGCCGGGACCGTCTTCACCTTCGGCGAGAACCGCGCCGGGGCCCTGGAACTCCGCTACGACCTCCCCGGGGCCATCGCCCCGGGCGCCGAAGGGTCGGTCACGTTCAAGGTGATCGTCCGCTGAGCCCGGCGAGATGGGCAATGAGCGATGGTCGATGGTCGATGGTCGATGGGCGGATCGGAAGCCTCGGTCATCGCCCATCGGTCATCGCCCATCCCACAGTCACTCCGACCGGGTCAGATCCGCTCCTGGATCAGCACGGGCATCCGGTCGGAACGGGTCATGACCTGGTAATAGTGGCTGGCCGGCTCGCAGATCATGTAGACGACGGCGATGCCCCGCTCGTCGGGGACGAGCAGGCCGCGAATCCCCTGGCGGACCCGATACCAGATGCCCCGCTCCAGGCCGAGGGTCGCCGGGATGTCGACGGGGATGGCGCCCGAGTTCCGCCAGCCCCCCTCGTCGATCGTCGACTGCCAGGTCCAGCCGGTCCGGGGCAGGAACCGGCTCTGCCCCCGGCCGTTGCCCCACCGGACGACCTGGAGCCGGCCGTCTCGCCAGATCGGCAGCCTCGGCCGGCGGTCGCGGAACAGGAACCGGACCTCCTTCTCGCCGCCCCGTTCGAGGGCGATGCGGTGCAGGTTATGGCGCCCGATCAGCTCCGTGGGCAGCTCGCTCCATGCCAAGGTGATCCCGGCGCACATCGTGTATGGGAGCGGTCAGCGATCAGCGGTCAGCTTTCCAAGGCCGGGCCGCGCCCAGGTCTTGTTTTTCCGGCTGACCGCTGAAAGCTGACCGCTGGTCGCTCGTCCGACTGCTAGAAGCAGCCTTTCCCCCGGACGTCGCAGATGTCATAGCCATTGGCGTTATCCTTGTAGATGGCGGCGAGGGGCAGGGTGGCGGCGCTCCGGAGGGCGAAGCGGCCGTGACGGAGGTTGATCTCGCGCTTGAGGCGGGCGACGGCCTCGGCGCGGGCGGCGGACTCGGGGTCGTCGAACAGGCCGATCTGGGCCCGGCCTCGTGGGACCAGGTGCTCGGCGATCACCTGCATCCGGGCCGCCGGGACGCGCGGGACCCAGGCCGCGCGGAGGCAGGGACGGGCGACGTCGAGGAGCAGGTCGAAGCGGTCGGCCGGCACCGCGAGGTTCGCCTGGCCGACCCCCGATTGCCCGTCCTTGTAGCCGACCCAGACCGTCAGCCGGCCGGCCCGGACGCCGTGGTATTCCAGCTCCTCGATCAGCCGTTCGAGGTTCCGGACCAGCCAGGCATAGAGGATGATCGGGTCGAGCGTCGACTCGCCGAAGCTCCCGCCCCGCGAGAGCGTCTTGTGGGCGACCCGCTCCGGGCGGATCGGCTGGACGGCCTCGCCGTTCAGCTCCCACCAGAGAGCCTCGCCCGTGGCCGTGAGCAGGTCGCGGACGAGCCGGCGGTCGGCCCTCGCCAGGTCGAGGCAGGTCAGGATGTTCCAGGGGAGCAGCCGCTTCGCCCGCCGGCCGGCGATCCCGGTGATCGCGGTGACGGGCCGGTCGGCCAGGAGCGCCGTCTCCCCGTCGCGCCCGAGCATCGCCCGGGCCCCCTCCGGCTTGGCCGACTTGGCCAGGAGCTTGGCCAGGGTCCGCGTCCGGGCGATCCCGACCGTCACCGACACCCCGACCTCGGCCAGGATCTTCGCGCGGATCGCCTCGGCCGTCTCCTGGAACGACAGCCCGGGCATCGGCCCGACGGCGAAGAAGAACTCGTCGATCGAGTAATATTCGACCCGGGCCGAGATGTCCCGGACGACGCCCAGCATCGCCCGGCTGAGCACCTCGTACCAGCGGAAATCCCGCTTGACGTAGATCCCCTCCGGGCAGATCGCCCGCGCCTCCCAGACCGGCATCGCGACGTCGACCCCGGCCCCCTTCATCTCATAACTCCGGGCGATCACGCACGCCCCCTGGTTGCCCAGCACGCCCACCGGCTTCTTCATCAGGAACGAGTCGCGGACGCGCTCGGCCGAGACGTAGAAGCAATCCGCGTCCAGGAATCCCACCGCGGTCGGCGTACGCATGGACGGGAGTTTAGTCTGAACTGAAGGACAGGTCAAGGGGAGGCCGCGATCATGGGCCGGTGATCGGAGAATTGTTGAACAACGCCGTTGCCGGGGGCCTGGTGGCGTGTTAGAGTCCAATCCAGGTTTCCACGCTCGTCTCCGACGAAATCGAGGCCGGTGCGCCGAAGGGGGTCGCGATGCTGAGCTTGCCGGGTCGACCGTTCCGGTCTTGCGACGGGATCACGCGGCGGGGGCTGTTGCGGGCCGGGTTCCTCGGCCTGGCGGGGGGGATGGGCCTGGGGGACCTGCTCCGGCTCAGGGCGGCGGGGGCCTCGGGGTCGTCGGCGGGCGATGACCTGTCGGTCATCCTGGTCTGGCTCGACGGCGGGCCGCCGCAGCACGAGACTTACGACCCCAAGCCCGAGGCCCCGAGCGAGTTCCGGGGCCCTCTCAGGGCGATCGACACGGCCGTGCCCGGCGTGCAGGTCTCGGAACTGCTGCCGCTTCACGCACGGATGATGGACAAGATGTCGATCATCCGGTCGCTGCACCACGGCACCGGCGACCACTTCGCGGCGGCCCACTGGATGCTGACCGGCTACCTCGGGTCGAACGCGCTGAACATGACGCCGATGTATCCGTCGATCGGATCGGTGGTCGCGAAGCTGCAAGGGGCGAAGCGGCCGGGGATGCCGGCGTATGTCGGCCTGCCGAACACCCACTCGGTCGGGATCAAGCCGGGATACCACGGCGGCGCGTACCTGGGCCGGTCGTTCGGCCCGTTCATGGCCGACGGCGACCCGAACTCCGCCGGGTACAAGGTGCCCGAGCTGACCCTGCCCGGCGGGCTCGACGCGGCCCGGCTCGACGACCGCCGAGGGCTCCTCGACGCCATCGACGCGGCCCGGCACTCGGCCGGGTCCGAGATGGACGACGTCGACCGCTTCAGCCGCGAGGCGTTCGAGCTGCTGACCGGGCCGGAGGCGCGGCGGGCCTTCGACCTGTCGCACGAAGACCCACGCCTCCGCGACCGCTACGGCCGCCACCAGTGGGGGCAGAGCGCCCTGATGGCCCGGCGGCTGGTCGGCGCGGGCGTGCGGTTCGTCACGCTCACCTTCGGCGGCTGGGACTTCCACTCGAGCCTGGACAAGGGGATGCACTCGGTCCTGCCGGTCCTCGACCGCGCGGTCGGCACGCTCGTCGAGGACCTGGACCAGCGAGGGCAGCTCGAATCGACGATCGTGATCGTCATGGGCGAGTTCGGCCGGACCCCCCGGATCAACAAGGGCCTGCCCAACGACCCGGTGCCCGGCCGCGACCACTGGGGCCAGGTGATGAGCGTGCTCCTGGCCGGCGGCGGCCTCCGGCCGGGCGTGGTCGTCGGCTCGTCAAACGCCCGGGGCGAGGTCCCCCGCGACCGGCCGGTCACGCCGAAGGACCTGCTCGCGACGCTCTACACGAGGCTCGGGATCGACCTCGACGCGGCCTTCCCCGACAAGGTGAACCGGCCGATCGCCGTCGTCCCCGCCGGCGGCGAGCCGATCCGCGAGCTGCTCTGAACCCCGCCCCGGGGCTCAGCGACGGCGACGGACGAACCAGGCCATCGGCCCGGCGGCGAGCAGCACCAGCAGCGCCGATCCGGGCTCGGGCACCGCGCTCATGACCGCCGGGATGGTCAGGGTGCCCAGCACCACGGGCACGGGCGCCGTTGGGCTGAAGTTCGAGTAATTATACTGGTTAGCGTTCGCGTCGCCCCATGAGCTCCCGTCGCCCGAGGTCGGCGTGTTCGTCGAGGTGTCATACGGCGTCGCCAGGATGTCGAAGACCCCCTGGGCGCCGCCCGACGCCGAGAACGTCAGCGCGAGGAGGTTGGCGCCGGTGGTCGGGACGAGGACGCCCGACCCGACCGGGTCGCCGTCGGCGTCGGCGATGGTCGGGATCGTCGTCGCCGGGAGGGTGGGCGCGGGTAAGAGGCCGAGCGAATTGGCGCCCAGGAGGTAATTGGTCGTGGGGATCGTCGCCGTCGCGAAATCGACGGTCCCCACGGCGCCGGACTCGGGCACGATCTCCAATCCCAGCGTCCAGCCGAAGAGCGGGATCTGGGACGTGCCCGTCACGGTCGTGTCGTAGACCCCCACGGTGAACGTCGGCGACGGGTTCGACAGCGGCGACGACCAGGTCTCGGACGTGCCGGTGAGCGTGAGGAAGTCGGCCTCCGTCGCCGGGGCGACGACCAGGGCCAAGAGTGCGGCGGAGATCCAGGTGTTCCGTTTCATCGTGATCCTTCCGGAGGAGGGTTCGAAGATCAGACGGTCATCGCCTCGGCGGTCCGGCCACGAGGCGGCGACGGCTCCGGTTCGAGGGGGAGGGCGGCGAAGAGGCCGGCGAGGTCGGCCTCGTAGTTCTTCCAGCGGGCGACGGAGCGTTGATAGACCGGCTGGCGGACCTGGGTGAGGCTGGCGGTCCTGACGGGGCGTTGGGTCTGGTGGAAGTCCAGGCAGGCCGGCTCCCAGTCGAGCCCGCAGGCCGCCACCAGGCGGCGGGCGACCGACTCCAGGTCGGCCACGGTCTCCTCGTAATCGACCTCGTGGACCTCGGCCGGCACGACCTCGCGCCAGTGGTCCATGAGCCGGCGGTAGTTGCGGAATCGGTGGGCGATCTGGTCGGGGTCGTTGGCCCAGCGGATGCTCCGGAAGTCGGTCATCCAGCACGAGACGGCCACGTCGCGGAGGTCGCGCCGGCAGTGGATGAACACGGCGTTGGGGAACAGGACCGAGAGCAGGCCAAGGTACAGGTAGTTGTCCGGCATCTTGTCGACGACCCGGTCGGCCCGGCCGCCGTCGAGGGCCGCGAGGCGGTCGAGGTGGACGGCGGCGAGCCGGTGGAGGGCCGGCGCGTCGAGGTGGGGGACGGCATCCCGGGGCGCACCGGCTCGGCCGAGCGTGGCGGGGATGCTCTCGAAGGTCCGGCGGGCCAGCCGCAGCTCGCCCGCGCCGTGGATGCGCGAGTGGCTGGCGAGCACCTGCTCGGTCAGCGTCGTGCCCGATCGCGGGAGGCCGAAGACGAACACCGGGCGCCGGGTGTCCGGGCCGAGGCCCGCCAGCCTGGCGAAGGTCGCGCGGTCGAAGGCGCCGATCAGGCCGTCGACGAACCGGTCGTGCTCGGCCGGCGCGTAGTCCCGGCGCCCCTTGAGCAATTCCAGGTTCAGGGCGTTGGCCAGCCGGACCGACTCCGCGGCGCGGGCGTGGTCGCCCCGGGCGTCCAGGGCGTGGCCGAGGGCGAACGAGAGCCGGGCCCGGGGCTGCTGGCCCAGGTGCTCGTCGGCCAGCCGGCGCTCGAGGGCGACCAGGTCGTCTTCGGGCAGCTTGCCCCGGAGGAGCGTCGCCAGCCGGCCGATCGGCAGCGCGTATCCCGGCTGGCGCCGGATCGCCTCGCGGAAGCTCGCCTCGGCCGCGGCCAGATCCCCCGTCTCCTCGGCAAGGCCGCCCAGGTTGAAGTGGGGCACGCCCGACTCGGGCTGCAACCGCGCGGCGGCCAGGTAGCACTCGCGGGCCTCGTCCAGCCGCCCTTCCTCCTGCAAGGCCCAGCCCAGCGCGATCCGCGCGTCCCCCCGGTCCGGCGAGATCGCCAGCGACCGCTCCCAGCAGGGGATCGACTCTGATGGTTCCTCCAGCTCGTCGTGGAGCTCGGCCAGCCATTGCCAGTAGGTCGCGTTCTCGGGCTCGATCGCGACCGCCTTCTTGAGCCAGGGCAGCGCCTCGGCGGGCCGGCCCTCCCCGTTCAGGACCAGCCCGAGGTGGGCGCACGAGACCGCCAGGCCGGGGTCCAGCCGGAGCGCCTCCAGATACGCCCCCTGGGCGTCGACCGGCCGTTTGAGGGCACGGTAGACGTTCGCCAGGTTGTGGTGCAGCGAGGCGACGTCGGGCTGGAGCCGGACGGCCTCCTCGCAATACGGGAGCGCCTCCTCGGCCTTTCCCCGGTCCAGGAGGATCTGCCCGAGGTTGGTCTGCGCCGGGGCGAACCCGGGTTCGAGCCCGACGGCCGCCCGGAAGTGTTCCAGGGCCTCGTCCTCACTTCCCAGCTCGCGGAGCGAGATCCCCAGGTTATTCCGGGCGACGACGAAGTTGGGCCGGAGCGCCAGGGCCCGCCGGAGCGGCTCGACGGCCTCGGCCGGCTTGCCGAGCCCTTGCAGGGCCGCCCCGAGGTTGCAGAGCGCCTCGGGATAGTCGGGCCAGAGCTGGAGCGCGGCCCGGCAGCAGCCGACGGCCCGCTCGAACTCGCCGAGCGCCCGATAGGCCTCGGCGAGGTTGGCGTGGAAGATGGTCGCGTTCGGCCGGAGGGCCACGGCCCGGCCGATCAGCTCGACCGCCCGCCGGTGGTCCCCCTGCTGGTGGTGAAGGACACCCAGCAGGTGCAGGGCCTCGCCGTCCTCCGGCCTCCTCGCGAGCACCTGCCGGTAGAGCGAGGCGGCCGTCCCCAGTTGGCCCGTCCGGTGCATCTCGATGGCGGTGGTCAGCGTGTCTTGCATGGCAGATCAGTCACCTTCTCGGGCCGTCGATCGTCGGGCATGGACCGGGCGAGGATCGGCCTCTCAGAACATCCCGGGGCCGGTCCGTTTGCCGATCGTCGAGGAATCCGCCTGGACCACCGGCCTGAGCGAGAACCGGCCGACCTGGACGGCCTTCGCGAAGGTCGTCGCGTTCAACCTCGGGCCGGTCGGTTGAGCCTGCATCCCGCCGGCTTCCGCTTGCGGGCCCGGCGGCGTCGTCGGCAGCAAGTCCCCCGCCAGGTCGTCCCCCACGGGCGACAGGAGGTCGTGTTCGAGGAGGTGGTCGACACCCATCGCGAACGACGAGGTCGAGGGAGAACTCGCCGGCGAGGATGCCCTGGCGAGGATCGACGACGCGGTCAGGCCGCCCGTCGAGGACGCGACGAGCTGGAAGCTCGCGACGGCCGAGCCGATCTTTCCGGCGACGTTGGCCCCCGGGACCGACCCCGAGGTCGAGCCGCCGGCCCCCGAGCCCGAGCCGGAGCCAAGACCGGAAGTCGAACCGATCGAGTTCGCGACCGATCCCGGCCCCGTAGAGGGCGCGACGGCGGGAATGGCGGTCGCGCCCAGGAGGGCCCGAGCCGGCGAGATCGCCGGGGTGGATGAGGAGGTCTCCACCGTGACGGTGCCACCCTGGATGAAGATCCCTCCGTTGATCCCGTTGCCGCCGTTGCCGCCATTCCCGGCGCCTCCGCCCATCCCGGCGTCGCCGCCGTTCCCGGCGTTGCCGCCGGCACCACCGCTGCCGCCGCTCCCGCCCGAGCCGCCGGGGCCGCCGGGGCCGCCGGGGCCGCCGACGCCATGCTTACCCGTACCGTTGCCGCCGTTGCCACCATTCCCGCCGCCGTTGCCGAAGCCTCCGATGCCGCCGTCGCCGCCGTCGCCTCCGGCCCCGCCCGAGCCGCCGTCTCCGCCGTTGCCGCCGTTTCCTCCCCTCCCGGCATCGCCGCCGACGGCCGAGTTGTCCATCAGGACGGTCGTGGCCTTGACGGTGACGCTCCCGCCCAGGACGGCGATCCCGCCGCCCCGACCGTCTCCGCCGTCTCCGCCGGCCCCGCCGGCCCCGCCGGCCCCGCCGCCGCCGCCATTGCCGCCGTTGCCGCCGGCCATGCCATCACCGCCGCGACCGCCGCTGCCGCCCGACCCTCCACTACCGCCCGCCCCGCCCTGTGCTGACCCGTCGCCGCCGTTGCCGGCCTTGCCGCCATTGCCGCCATGATTGCCGGCCCCTCCGTTGCCGCCCTTGCCGCCGTCGCCCCCGTTGGCACCCTTGCCGCCGTCGGCCCCATCGCCCGCGTCGCCGCCGGCGCCTCCCTGGGCCACGTTGCCGAGGAATGAGGTCGGACTGCCCGGCGTCGAGCCGTCCGAGATGGTCAGAGTCCCGCCGTAAACGGCGATCCCGCCGCCCGTGCCCGTCCCGCCGGCGCCTCCCTTGCCGCCACCTCCTCCCTTGCCTCCGCCTCCTCCGTTGCCGCCGTTGCCGCCATGCCCGCCGGAGCCTCCGGAACCGCCGGAGCCGGCGTCTCCGCCGTTACCGCCCCTCTGTCCGGTCGGGTTCATGGCGCTACCGTCCCTGCCGGCGCCACCATTGCCGCCGATCCCGCCATTGCCGCCGGTCCCGCCGTCGCCGCCGGCCCCGCCGTCGGTGCCGTCCAGGCCGCCGGGACCGGTCCCGCCTTGACCGCCGGCGCCGCCGAGCGCCTGATTCGACTGGACGGTGACGCCCTGGAAGGTGAGCGTCCCCTTGGCGAGGTAGACGCCGCCGCCGGCGCCGTTGCCGCCGGCGCCGCCGGCACCCCCACCGCCGCCGCCTCCCCCGCCGCCACCCTTGCCGCCGACGGCCCCCATCCCGCCCGCCCCCCCCGCTCCGCCCGCGCCCCCCCTGGAGCCCGCGGTGCCGGGGCCCCCCC
>JAJYDH010000274.1 GCA_021777685.1 Planctomycetota bacterium
CTCGGGCGAATGAACGGTCGGTTCGGGATCGAGTGATGGGTTCAGTCCCCATCGCGACGATCCGGCCGCCGCCCAGAGGGCCATCAACGGCTCGATGGGCAGATGGAACCGGGCCGAGACGATCGTCAGGACGTGGAAGGCCGCGATCATGGCCGCCGTGAGCGCGGTCGGCCCGAGCCTCCGCCGGACCTCGGGGGTCGCCAGCAGCCAGCCGAGCGCGGCCAGGGCCGTCAGGGCGAGGTGGCCGCCTCGGTAGATCGCGCTCCGGGTCTTGGGGTTGGTCTCGTCGAAGAAAACGAAGTATCGGAGCCGCCGGAGGCAGAGCCGGGCATACCGGCCGGGCTCGTCGCGGAGGTCGGCCAGGGCCCGGCGGAACAGCCTCCTCGAGCGCTCGGGCTCGGAGACCGCCCCCAGTTCGCGGTAATCGGCCCGGGTCAGGGCGATGTCGTCGAGATAGCCCGCCTCGTGCCGGGCCTCCCAGAGCGTCGCGTTCAGGTCGCGGAGGCTGCCCGACCGCCGGCCCAGCTTCCGCTCGACCGAGGCCCGGACGACCTTATCGGTCCCCTCGCTGAGGGCGCAGTTCCCCTGCCAGAAGGCGTAGCCGAACGAACTCTTGATCGGCACGACTTCACCGTGGACCAGCGCGTTCCGCACGACCCAGGGGGCGACGCAGAGCGCGGCCGAAGCCCCGACCAGCCCGACCAGCCGGGCCGACCGGCGCCATCCCCGGCCGATCGCGATCGCCCAGGCCATCCCCGGCGCGACCAGCGCCAGGATCGGGTCGGTCAGGGCGAGCAGGCCCAGACAGACGCCCGCCCCGGCCGCGACCCGCGCCGAGCCCATCCGTCCGGCCCGATACGCCAGGGCCAGGCAGGCGACCAGGAGCGTCGTCGCCAGCGAGGCGACCTGGACGTGCGTGGCCGAATAGACCAGCGTCGGATGGACCGCCGCGATCAGCCCGGCCAGGGTCGCGACCCGGGGATTCCGAGGCGCGACCTCGGCCGCGAGCAGGACCACGAGCCCGACCATCACCCCGCCCAGCGCCGCCTGGCCCAGCTCCAGGATCAGCAGCGACCGGGGGGTCCCGACCCCGCCGAGGGCGTAGGCCCCCGCCACAAGGAAGGGATACGCCGGCGCCTGCTGCGACGTCGGCCCGTCGGCCCCGAGGAACATGACCGAGAACCCCCGTCCCGCCAGCAGGTTGGCGGCGATCTCGCCATGCTCGTAGGTGCTGCGCGGGACCCGGTGGCTCTGGAGGACCAGGACCGCCGCCCCTCGGGCCAGGATGGCCAGCGCGATCAGGCCGATGATGACCCGGCGGTCGGGCATCCTTGCCGACTCCCCTGGGAGAATGGGCCGGAGGGCCGGCCTCGGGCCGGTCGATAACCCTCCGGAGGGCGGATTGTGGCCGGCTCGCCGCGATCCGGTCAACCCCCAGTTCCGAGGGACCTCCCGCGTGCCCAAGCCCTACGACGCGACCACCAAGTTCCTCGTCGAGGGCTTCCCGGCCGACTGGCTGGAGTTCGCCGGCTTCGGGCCGCTCGGCAAGGTCGACGTGATCGACGCGAACCTGTCGACGATCACCTCCGAGGCCGACAAGGTCATCCGGGTCGGCGGCCCCGAGCCCTGGCTGGCGCACGTCGAGTTGCAGACCAGCCACGAAGTCGACCTCCCCCGGCGAATTCTCCGCTATAATACCCTCCTGGACGGCCGCCACGACCTGCCGACCCGGAGCCTCGTCGTGCTCCTCCGCCCCGAGGCCGACGGCGGCGACATGACGGGCGTCTATCGACGGTCGCTCCCCGGCGGGCCTCCCTTCCTGGAGTTCCGCTACGATGTCATCCGTGCCTGGCTCCAGCCGGTGGAGTCCGTCCTGGCCGGCGGCCTGGGCACCCTGCCGATGGCGCCAGTCTCGGACCTGGCGACCATGAGTCCGGCCGAGGTCATCCGCCGGATGGGCGAGAGGATCGACCGCGAGCCTCGCCAGGATGCCGGGATGTTCTGGTCCGCGACCGGCATTTTGATGGGACTGCGATACAAGCCCCAAGATATCATGGACTTATTGAGAGGAGTCCGCGGCATGAAGGAGTCGAGCTTCTACCAGTGGATCCTGGAGGAAGGGCGAGCCGAGGGCGTGGCCAAGGGCATCGCCGAGGGTGTAGCCCAGGGTGTAGCCCAGGGTGTAGCCCAGGGCGTGGCCCAGGGCGTGACCCAAGGAGCGATCCGGGAAGCGAAGCGGATCTTGCTCCGGCAGGGCGAGCGGCGTTACGGCCCCGCCGGCCCGGAGACGGTCGCGGCGATCGAGCGGGTCGGGGCGGTCGAGGCGGTCGAGGCCCTGATCGACCGGCTGACGGAGGCGACGACCTGGGAGGATCTCCTGGCCTCCTCCTCGGCCGGGGATTGACCCGCCGGTCCCCGTCTCGACGACCCTCGCCGGGCGGGAGAGTCAGGCCGGCTGGCAGGCGAGCGCCCGGGGGGCGGCGGCCCGGGTCGCCTTGCGTCGGCGGGGCTTAGGGACATCGGCCTTGGCCGGCTCGTCGCCGTCGAGCTTCTTGACGGCCCGGACCTCGATCTTGCGGACCCACTCGCGGGTCACTCCCAGACGCTTGCCGACCTCCTTGAGGGTCATCGGCGTGTCGCCTTCGAGGCCGAAGCGGAGGGAGACGATGGTCCGCTCGCGGTCGTCGAGCCGGTCGAGGCGTCGGAGCAGGTGACGGCGCTCGTCGGCGGCCTCGATGGCGGCGTCGGGCCCTTCGCGATGGTCGCCGGCCTCGTCGGGCGACCAGCCCTCGTCGTCGCCCCCTTCGAGGCGGAGCTGGCTGGCCCTCCGGGCCCGGTCGACCAGGACCCGCTGGGCGTCGGAGAGGCCCAGGGTCACGGCGACCTGGTCGAACGTCGGCGCCTGGCCGAGTTCCCGGGTCAGGGCCCGCTCGGCCTTGCGCCATTTCGAGAGGATCGTCACCATGTGGGCGGGCAGCCGGATCGTGGCCGTGGTGTTGGTCAGGGCGTGGCGGATCGCCTGCTTGATCCAGTAGCTCGCGTAGGTGCTGAACCGCGTGCCGAAGCGGGGGTCGTAATCCTCGGCCGCCCGGATCAGGCCGAGGTTCCCCTCGCCGATGAGGTCGTCGAGCGACATCCCCCGGCCGGCGTAGTCGCGGGCGATCTTCACGACGAGCCGGAGGTTGGCGCGGATCATCCGGGACCGGGCGTCGCGGTCTCCCGCCCGGATCGCGCCGGCCAGCTCGCGCTCCTCGGCGGCCGAGAGCAGCGAGTCGTCGCGGATCTGGCTCAGGTAGATGTCCATGCCGCCGGTTCCGAGTCCCTTGGCGTTGGTCCGAGTCATGGGTGTGGGCTCCTGTTCCGCGAGCGGGGGCTCCCGACGTCGAGAGCGTCGGCCGACGACGTCATCAAGGGCAGGCCGGGCGCCTCGGACGGGGGGGGCGTTAATAGGTCGCGGCCCCCGGCCAATCCGTGCTAGATAAGGCGACTGACATTCGACCGTCATCGTCGACCCACTGGTTGCGATCGCCGGGAAAAAGCGGCGGCATTTTTCAAAAAAATCGGGGTTGACGGAAATCGCGTCCTAATTTGCCGCCCCGAGGCGCCCCGATTGGCCCGGCTGTGCCATCTCTCGCGGACAAAGTTCGACCGAACCGCTCGCAAATCCGAAAATCTGTTGAAGTCGAGAAAATGCCCTCGCAGCGACATTAAAAGCGGCTATAATAGCGAACCGCGGAGAGTCTTCTCCGCCGCCCTCCAGGGACGGCGCAGACCCGGGGCGGCCCGATGACGAGGACGTCATCGAAGCGGACTGCCGAGCGCCCGGGCGGGTTCCTCCTCGCCTCGAGGGCGTGATCTCCCCCACGATGGAGGACCACGGCGATGGACGACGTCGACTTCGCCGAGGTGATCGAGAGCGCCCGCGCCGGCGACGAGGCGGCGGTCGCGGCCCTGCTCGGTCGCTTCGAACCCGAGATCCGGACGATGGTCCGGGTCAGGCTCCCTCGGGCCCTGAGGAATCAGTTCGACTCGATGGATTTCGTCCAGGCCGTCTGGAAGAGCGTCTTCACCGGCAAGGGGGACGACGCCGCCCGGTTCGCCGACGTCGGCCAGTTCCGGGGATTCCTCGCCGGCGTGGCCCGGAACAAGGTCTACGAGGAGCACCGCCGGCAGACCCGGACCAAGAAGTACGACCTCGGCCGCGAGGAGCGGCTCTACGTCCGCAAGGGGGACCGCGACGTCCCCCGCGAGGTCGCGGCGGCCGACCCCACGCCGAGCGAGACGGTCCAGGCCGGCGACCGCCTCGGCCAGTTGCTCCGGGGCCGGACCGCCGAGGAGGCGCAGGTCGTCGACCTCCGCCGGCAAGGGTTGACCTTCGAAGAGATCGCCGCGAGGCTCGGGACCAGCGAACGATCGGTCCGCCGGGTGATCGAGTCGATCCGCGAGCGGATGGAGGCCCGAGGATGGCGATGAAACCCCGGGCCCGCCGGAGCCGGCCCAATCCCCCGAGGAGCCGTTCCGGACCGCCGCCGTCGGACGCGACCGACCCCCGACGCCCCCGCCGGCGACCCGACTCGCCGGGCCGTCGACCCGAGCCGGGGCCGGTGCCGGGACCAGAGGCCGCCCCGACGCTCGCGACGCTCGAAGCGGTCATCGAGGACTTCACGAGGAGCTGGGATCGCGGCGAACGGCCCCGGGCCGAGCGCTACCTCGGGCTCCTGCCCGCCTCGGACTCGGCCGAGCTGATCTACCACGAATACTGCCTGGCCGAGGCGGCGGACCTGGCGCCCGACCCGGCCGAGTACCTCCGCCGCTTCCCCGACCAGGCCCGGTCGCTCGGCCGTCTTTTCGCCCTCCACGGCGCCCTCTCGGCGTCGACGCTCCGCGAATGGGCCGCGCCGGCGGAACTGCCCGCCGCCGGCGACGAGATCGGGCCGTATCGGCTGCTCCGGGAGCTGGGCCGGGGCGCGTTCGCCCGCGTCTTCCTCGCCGAGCAGTCCGACCTCGACCATCGGCTGGTGGTCCTCAAGGTCGCCGGCCGGCCGACGGCCGAGCCGAGGCTGCTGGCCCGGGCCAGCCACGCGCACATCGTCGAGGTCCTCCGCCAGGCCGAGGCGGACGACGGGGCCTTGCACCTGGTCTGCATGCCGTTCCTGGGCGGCGCGACCCTCTCGGCGGTCCTCGACGCGCGGCGGAAGCTCGGCCGGCGGCCCCGATCGGGGCTCGACCTGCTGGCCGACCTCGACCGGGTCGCCGCCCCCGAGTATCCCGCGACCGGGCTGGCCAGGCCCGCCCGCGAGATCATCTCCGGGCTGTCGTACCCGCAGGCCCTGGCCTGGATCGTCGCCAGGCTCGCCGAGGCGCTCGACCACGCCCACCGCCAGGGGGTGGCCCACGGCGACCTCAAGCCCTCCAACGTCCTCCTGGCCGCCGACGGCTCGCCCAAGCTGTTCGACTTCAACCTGGCCGTCGACCGCCGCGAGGCCGCGCCCGGCGGGACGTCGGCCGACCTCGGCGGGACGCTCGCCTACATGGCCCCCGAACGGCTCCGGTCCGTCGCCGAGGGGGGCGAACGGCCCGGCTCGAAGCCCACCGACCTCCATCGGGCCGACCTGTACGCGCTGGGACTCCTGCTCCTGGAAGCCCTGACCGGCCGGGCGCCCGAGGCCCCCCGGGGCCGCCCGGACGACCTCCGCGCGCTGGCCGGGTCGCTGGCCGGATCGCGAGGGACGCCCCCCTCGGCCCTTCGGGGCCTCCGGGCCCGGGCGATCCCGCCGGCCCTCCGCTCGATCCTGGCCCGCTGCCTGGCCCCCGACCCGGCCGACCGCTACGCCCGGGGGGACGAGCTGGCCGAGGACCTCGACCGCTGGCGGCGCGACCGCCGGCTCGCCTTCGCCGACGAGCCTCGCCGATCCGACCTGATCCGGCGGGCCCGGCGGGGCCGACTTCCCCTGATCGGCGCGGCCATGACCCTGGCCGTGGCCGCGGCCGTCGGGCTCGTCGCCTCCGCCATCCTGCGGGGGTCGGACGGCGACCGGGCCGAGGACAAATACGGCACGATCGTCGGCCGGGACGACTCGGGCGCCTTCGGATTGCGCCGGTTCGGCCACTGGCGCGGCGACGAGCTGGGCGACCCCGTCGACGCCTCGGCCCGGCAGCTCGCCCGGTACAACGTCCTCGGCGACCCCGAGTGGCGCGACCGCGACGACGTCCGCTCGCTCCCCGAACGCGAGCGGGGGGAGCTGGAAGCCTGGATCTTCGAGCAGATCCTCCGCCACGCCGTCGCCCTGAAGGAGCGCCCCGAATCGCCGGGCGACTGGCGGAGGGCGCTGGCCCTGCTCGACCGGACCCTGGCCCGTGCCTCCTCGGGCCCGATCGAGGCCGAGCGGCTGGCCGTCCGCGCCAGGCTCTCGCTCCACGAGATCGGCCCTCGGACCGCCGGGGTCCCCCGGCTCCCCCGCTGGATGGACGACTACCTCGCCGGGGTCGCCGCCGAGGCGCTCCACGCCCGGGAGGCCCTGGGGCGGTACACCGACGCCCTCCAGGGCCGTCCCGGGATGTTCTGGGCGAGCTATCGGGCCGCCGTCGTCGCCTGCCGGATCGGCGAATACACCGTCGAGGCCCGGCACCTCCGCGACTGCGTCCGCCGCCAGCCCGAGAACCCGACGCTCCACATCCTGCTCGCCTCGGCGCTCTATTACGTCGAGCGCGAGACCCCCGAGAGATACAAATCCGACCCGCTGGCCGACGCCCTGGCCGAATGCGACCTCGCCCTGAAGCTCGACCCCGATTTCGCGCCCGGGTATCGCGTGCGGGCCCAGATCCGCAAGGACGCCGGCCTCGTCGAAGGGGCCCGGTCGGACCTCGAGCGCTATGCCGTGCTGTCGAGATTCCGGGGGCGGACGCCGGTGCTCTCGCTCGAGCTGGGGCTCCGGTTCCACCCCGGCCCGAACTACGTCCCCCTCTCGGTCGACGGCGAGGCCATGTCGCGGCAGATCCTCGCGGTCGACCCCGACGACTACGACCACCGGGCGGTCCTGGCGGCCAGCCTGGCCCACGACCACCGGACCGCCGAGGCCCTCTCCGAATTCGACCGCGTCCTCGAAGCCGACCCGGATCACCTCCGGGCCCGCTATCAGAGGGCGGTCGAGCTCTACAAGGACGACCGAGGGGCGGCGATCCCGGAATTCGCATCGCTGATCGACCACCCGCGCCTCGAGGAACTCTTCCGCGAGGAGCCGGCCGCCATTCGCGCCTTCCACTACGTCGCCAATGATCTCCTCGACCGGGGCGAGGTCGCCGAGGCGCTCGAGGTCGCCGGCCGCGGCTTCGCCCATGCCACCCGATCGCGATCGCTCCAGGATGAGGCGATCTTCGCCCGACGCAAGGCCGCGAACCAGGTCGACCTCTCGCCCCTGGGCGAGTCTTATTATCAACTGGCCCGGATCCACGCCCGTGCCGAGGGGAAGGATCGCGGCGACTACCGCCAGGCCGTCGCCTACCTCGATCGGTCGTTCGCGATCAGCTCGAAGTTCCGCGACCGTTGGTTCGCCAGGGACGCCCTCTTCAACGGGATGCGCGGAGAGATCCTCGGCATGATGAAGTCCCGGACGGTGGACCGCTGACACTCCCGCCGGCGACCAATCGTTCCTGGGTTCGACTCCAGGCATTCCCGCCGCTCGACCGGCGAGAAGGGCCGGAGCGAGGGCGGAAGTCGAGCTGAAATGACGATGGCCCGCCGGGTTGGGAACCCGGCGGGCCATCTTCATTCCGCCGGGCGATCAGGCAAGGCTCGGGGTAACCGGGCCGCCCGGGATGCTCGGCGGGGCCACGGGCGGCGTGCCGTCGCCATCGGGCGGCGCCGGGCCGGTCCCGTCGCTCGGGACCTCGGGATCGACCGGCTCGGGGTCGCCGGGCTCGGTGGGAACGTCCGTGCTCGGGACGGTCGACGCCGTCGGGTCGGTCGAGACGGGGACCACGGAGAGAGTCGGGTCGGTCGACACCGCGACGACCGAGGTCGACACCGCGACGACCGAGGTCGAATCGGTCGCCGTCGCCGTCGCCGTCGAGGTCGAGGTCGGGTCGGTCGACACGACCGTGGTCGAGGTCGGGTCGGTCGAGACTGGAACCACGGTGGTCGTGGTCGGGTCGATCGTCGTGGACGACGCGGTCGGGTCGGTCGACACGACCGTCGTCGTGGACGACGCGGTCGGGTCGGTCGGCGTGGACGATGTGGTCGGGTCGGTTGAGACGACCGTCGTCGTGGACGGGTCGGTCGAGACCGTCGACACGGTCGTATCGGTCAGGGTCGCGCCGCTTGTTTGCGTAACCGGTACACACACCTCGGCCACGACCGGGACCGCCAGGATGTCCGACGGGTTCAGCTTGCGTTCGAGATACTCCGGGGCAAACACGGGAAATTTGCGACGACGCATCGGGTTCGGGCTCCAAAATCGGGTGAGTCTTCTTCCGCCGCTCGCCCGTTACATTCAGCCCGATGCGCCGCTTTCGAACACACTATCTCGTCGAGACGATCGATTTTCGGGAATTAATTTGCATTTACGGGATAAACTCAGTGCCGGCGCGCGACGACAAGC
>JAJYDH010000003.1 GCA_021777685.1 Planctomycetota bacterium
AACCTCGTCCACTTCGACCGGCTCGAACCGCGAGGCGCCACCTTCGCCGCCCGGCCGGCGTTCGAGGGCTTCGAGTTCCTCGCCTCGGCCGACAACTGGTGTCGCCCGGTCTTCCTCGCCCACGGGTCCGACGGCGCCCTCTACGTCTGTGACATGTACCGGAAGACGATCGAGCACCCCGACTACCTGCCGGTCGAGGTCCGCAAGCACACCGACTTCGAGTCCGGCAAGGACATGGGCCGGATCTGGCGAGTGACCTCGATATCACCCACGCAAGCCCGGAAGCTCCGCCAGGTCGACCTCGCCGGGGCCCCGGTCGAGACTCTGTGCAAGGCCCTGCTCGACCCCGACGGCTGGAGGCAGGACACGGCCCAGCGGCTCCTGCTCGCCCGCCGCGACCCGGCCTCGATCGGGCCTCTCGGGGCGATCGCGGCCGACCCGAAGGCTCCGGCGTCGGCGGTCGTCCGCGCCCTCCGCCTGCTGGATGCGTCCGACGCGCTGAAGGACGCGACCTTGCGGGTGGCCCTGGACCACCCCTCGGCGCCGGCCCGCGAGGACGCGCTGGAGCTGGCCGGGGCCCGCCTGGCCGGCGATCGGTCCTGGCTCGAACCGATCAAGAAGCTCGCCGACGACCCGGATGCCCGCGTCCGCTTCCGGGCGGCCATCGCCCTGGGCGGAGCCCCCGCCGACGCCGAGGGCGTGCCCGTCGCGCTGGCCCGGATCGCGGCCCGCGACGGCTCCGACCGCTGGGCGAGGGCCGCCGTGTTCAGCTCGCTGGCGGGCCGCGAGGCGGATTTCTTGCCGGCCCTGCGGGACCACGGGGCCGCCTTCGTGGCCTTCGACCTGCTCGCCGACCTGGGCAGGCTCCTCGGCGCCTCGACCCCGGCCGGCGGTCGCGCGGGGGTGATCCGGGAGGTGCTCGGCGGCGCGCCCGGCTTCGCGGATGACGGCCGGATCTGCCTGCTCGCCGGGTTCGCCGGGTCGATCCGTGGGCGGGACGACGCGGGCGACTCGCTGACCTCGGCGATCGGATCGGCGCCGGACCGGGGCCGACTGATCGAGGTCATCGGCCGGCTGGTCGATCGGGCCAATGACGCGGCGGCCGACCCGGCCACGCCCATCGAGGCTCGTCGAGCGGCGGTGGACCTGCTGGGGGATGCCGGCTTCGACCGATCGGGCGCGACGCTCCTCAAGCTGGTCGACCCCCGCCAGCCGCCGGCCCTCCAGGCGGCGGCCGTGCGGGCCCTCGCGACCGAGCGGGACGACCGGGTCACGTCGGCCCTGCTCGCCCGCGATCGCTTCGCGGGATACACCCCGACCCTGCGGGATGAGGTCCTGTCGGCCCTGATCTCCCGTCCGCACCACCTGCCGGGCCTCCTCGCCGCGCTGGAGGACGGGCGGGTGCCGGTCGGGGCGGTCGACGCCCTCCGCCGCCGGCAACTGGCCCAGCACCGGGACGCCGAGGTCCGCCGCCGCTCCGAGGGCCTGTTCGGCGCGGTCTCGGGCGACCGGGGGAGGGTCTTCGAGGCTTACAAGGACGTGGCCGAGGCGAAGGGGGACCCTGCCGCCGGCCGGTCGGTCTTCCGCCGCGAGTGCTCGTCGTGCCACCGGCTGGACCAGGAGGGTTTCGCCGTCGGTCCGGACCTGTTCGGCATCCGCAACCAGCCCAAATCGGCCATTCTGCTCCACATCCTCGCGCCCGACCACGAGATCACGCCGGGGTTCGCCAGCTACACCGTCGCGACCCGAGATGGCCGGGTCCTCACCGGCCTGATCGCCTCGGAGACCCCGTCGAGCCTGACCTTGCGGGAGCCGCTGGGCAAGGAGACGACCGTCCTCCGCGACCAGGTCGAGGAGGTCTCGGCCGGGTCGCAGTCGCTGATGCCGGCGGGGCTGGAGCAGAAGATCAGCCGCCGCGAATTCGCCGACCTGCTGGGCTATCTCAAGGGCGAGGGGCCCGCCCCTCGGGAGTGACCGCGATGAGACTCCGACCGTTCGTCCTGACGATCCTGATCGGCCCGGCCGCCGCCGGGATGGCCCTCGCCGACGAGCCAGGCCCCCCGGCCTTCAAGGCCGGATTCGCCGAGCGGGACATCACCCCCGCGATCGGCATGGAGATGCCGGGCAACTACGGCAAGGCGTACCACAAATCGATCCACGACCCGTGCAAGGTCCGGGCCTCGGTCTTCGACGACGGCCGGTCGAAGGTCGCGATCGTCGGGGTCGACGGCCTGGGCATCCGCCGCGACACGGTCGTCAAAGCCCGCCGGGCGATCCGCGAGAAGACGGGCATCGCCGAGGGGTCGATCCTCGTCGGCGCCTCGCACTCGCACTCGTCGGGGCCGCTCATGATGGTCATGCCCGGCGAGTACGACCACGCCCCGGAGCTGGTCCGGAAGCTCGCCTACGAGGAGTCGTCCAACGCCGACCCGGGGTACGTCGCCCGGGTCGAGGCGGCCATCACGGACGCGGTCAACGAGGCCCACGAGCGCCGGGTCGAGGCGAAAGTCGGCGTCGGCAAGGGGGTTGAGGCGACGGTCGCCTTCAACCGGCGGTTCCGCATGAAGGACGGCCGGACCGTCACCCACCCGGGGCTGGGGAATCCCGAGATCGTCGAGCCGGCCGGGCCGGTCGACCCCGAGGTCGGCGTCGTCGGCGCCTGGGACGCGAAGGCCCCCGGCAAGCTCCTCGGCTGCGTCGTCAACTTCTCGTGCCACGCCACGACCGGCGGCCCCGGCGCCTCGGCTAGCTACATCCATTACCTCGAAAAGGTCATAAGAGGCTACTACGGGCAGGATTGCGTCGTCGTCTTCGAGGCCGGAGCCTCGGGCGACATCACCCAGGTCGACAACCGGAGCCCGTACAAGTACCCCGGCGGCGACCGGTGGTCGCAGATCGTCGGCGGCAAGGTCGGGGCCGAGGCCCTGAAGGTCCTCCTCGCGATGGAGCCGGGCACCCCGGCCCCGGTCGACGCCCGGTCCAAGGTCTGGAAGGCCCGCCGGCGCCCGCCCTCCCCGGCGCGGGTCGAGGCGGCCCTGGCGATCGTCCAGGGGGACCGGAAGAAGGTCGACCCGGCCGACTGGACCTTCGCCAAGGAGACGGTCCTGCTCGACGCCCTGATCCGGAAGGAGCCGGCCGTCGAGGTCGAGGTCCAGGCCGTGCAGGTCGGCCCGGCGGTGTTCGTCACCACGCCCGCCGAGTATTTCTGCCGGTTCGGCCTGGAGATCAAGGCCGCCAGCGGCTTCCCGTTCACCTTCCCGGTGAGCCTGGCCAACGGCTGCGTCGGCTACGTCCCGACCGAGGACGCCTTCGGCCCCGACGGGGGAGGCTACGAGACCCGGCTGACCAGCTACAGCAACCTCGACATCGCCGCCGGAACCCGGATGCGCGACGCCGGGATCGAGCTGGCCCGCCAGTTGAAGCCCGGCGCCGTCCCCGAGCCGCCCCGCCGCCCCTCGACCTTCACCGGCAAAATCTGGCCCTACGGCAACAACCGGCCGGAGCGGGAGTGATCGTTCCCAATCTGAGATCTGAGCGCTCAGGTCGATCAGCCGGCCGCCGGGAAGCGGTCGCGGGCGGCCAGTGCGTCCAGGATCGCGGCCTGGAGGTGCCCGGACTCGACCGGCTTGGTCAGGTGGGCGAGGAACCCCGCGTCCAGGCTGAGCTGGATGTCATCCGGCGAGCCGTAGCCGCTGATCGCGATCCCGGGCATCCGGCCCCGGAGTCCCCTCATCAGATCGAGCCCCGACCCGTCGGGCAGGTCGATGTCGCTGACCAGGAGGTCGAAGGGGCGCAGGGCGGCCTCGAAGGCCGAGGCGAGGTCGACCGCCGTGACCACCCGGTGCCCCTTCATCTCGAGGACGATCTTGAGGAAACGGACGATGTCTTTGTTGTCTTCCACGAGCAGGATGCTCGCGCCGTCGCGGCCGTTCTCGGCGGCCTTCGTGGCGGACGGGGCGAGTGAGGACTTCACGACGACGGGCATGTCGAACTCGAACGTCGCCCCCCGTCTGGGCCCTTCGCTGGCGGCGGTGAGGTGGCCCCCGTGCGCCTCGACGATCGACCGGCTAATCGAGAGGCCGAGCCCCAGGCCGCCGAGATTTCGCCCGTGGGAGGTCTGGCCCTGCTCGAACGGCTCGAAGATCGTGGGCAGGACTTCCGGCTCGATCCCCCGGCCGTCGTCGGCGACGGAGACGACGAGCCGGCCGCCCTGGGCTTCGCGGGTCCCGACGGAGATCGTGCCGCCCTCCGGCGTCCATTTCACGGCGTTCTGGACCAGGTTCCAGAGGACCTGCTGGAACCTCGCCGGGTCGGCGTCGACCATGTGATCGCGGGCCGAGAGGTCGACCGCGATCCGGACCCCGGCGGCGTCGGCCTCGTGCCGGCAGATCTCGATCGATTGCTCGATCAGGAGATGCGCGTCGACCTCCGCTCGGTCGAGCCGGAGCTTGCCCCGCCCGGCGCCCATGATGTCGAGCAGGTCGTCGATCAGCCTGGCCTCGAGCGTGATGCACCGCCGGATCATCTCCAGGGCGGACCTCGGCACGGGCGAAGGGTCGGGGTCGTCGAGCAGGGCCGAGACCACGGCGAGCACGGGCGTCAGGGGGGTCCTCAGCTCGTGGGAGAGCACGGCGAGGAACCGGTCCTTGACGCGGCCGGCGTCCTCGGCGGCCTCCTTGGCCTCGCGGAGCTTCGCCTCGACGCGGAGCCGTTCGGCGATCTCGGCCCGCATCGCCTCGATGGCGTCGGCCAGCTCGGCGGTCCGCTCGCGGACGCGGGCCTCCAGCCCGTCGCGGGCCTTTTCCAGCTCGGCCTCGACCCTCGTCCGCTCGGAGATGTCGCGGATCATGGCCAGGCCGAGCGGCTCCGGCCGGGTGTGAATCCGGCTGACGCTGACGTTGACGGGGATCGGCGGCCGTCCCGCCCTCGACAGGAAATAGCCCTCCCGCGAGTGGAAGAAGCCGGTCCGCTGGCAGGCGTCGAGCAGCCGGCGGAAGCGGTTCGGGTCGGGCGACGAGAGGAGGTCGGGGAGCTTCATGCCCAGCGCCGCCTTCCGCTCGAACCCGGTCAGCCGGAGGGCCGTGGGGTTGACGTCGACGACCCGGCGGTCGCGGGGGTCGAAGACGATCAGGGCGTCGTTCGCCTCGCGGAAGAGGCAGAGGGCGATCTCGACATCGCGATCGGAATCCATGTGCCGACCCCTCGCTACGCCCCGGCCTCATCGATCAGGGCACCACCGGCGAGCAGACCCGGAACCCGAAATTGTAATAGGAGCAGCCCGGCGGATGGGGCAGCCGCGAGGCCGATCGGGTCCGCTCGACCTTGTCCCAGTCGAACGACCCGCCGCGGAGCACGCGATTCGAGCCCGACGGGGGACCCGTGGGGTCGACGGCCGTCGCCTGTTCGTAGGGCCCGTACCAGTCGGAGCACCACTCCCAGACATTTCCATGCATGTCGCGCAGGCCCCACGGGTTCGGTCGCCTGGTGCCGACCTTGTGGAAGCGATACCGGGCGTTCTTCAAGGTCCAGGCGAAGGGCATGAGCGACTCGGGGTCATCCCCGGACGACCAGCGACTCGAGGTCCCGGCCCGGCACGCGTATTCCCACTCGGCCTCGGTCGGGAGCCGGATCGGCCGGCCCTCGATGCGAGTGAGGGCGTCGCAGAAGGCGACCGCATCGCGCCAGCTCAGCTGGACCACGGGCTCCTGATCATCCTGGTGTCGGATGCCGTCGGGATGGCGCCAGTTGAACTCGGAGTTGCTCTCAATCGTGCGAGTCTTCACGTTGAACGTCCGACCCCCGCCGTCGGGATCTTCGGCCGTCGTCCGATAGCCCGTCGCCTCGACGAACCTCCGGAACTGCCCGACCGTGACCTCCTTCTCGCCGAGGTAGAAGGGCCGAGAGATCCGGACGAGATGGCGGGGCCGCTCGTCGGGCTGGGCCGCGGTGTCGGACGAGGGCGACCCCATCCAGAACTCTCCCGGCGGGACCTTGATCAGCGTAATCCCCAGCGACCGAGTCGTGAGCGTTGACGGGGCCTCGGCGAGGGCGGGGGCAGGCCCGGCCTCGCGGACGGGTTCGGGGGCGCTCACGGCCGAGGCTCGGTGCGATTCACGCCTCGGGAAGTTCCTGGGAAACAGGGAGTGGCCGGCCACGATCAGCGAGGCCACGAGGGCAAGGCCGACGATCGGGCCGACCCGGCGAGTCGGCCTCTCGGCCGCCGACAGGCCGTGGTCGAGGGCCCGGCCGAATTCGCCGATCGTCGGGAACCGGTCGGCGGGGTCCTCGCTGAGGGCCTTGAGGATGACCTCGCCTGCCTCCCGGCCGAGCTTCGGGTTCAGCTTCGCGGGCGAGGGGTAGGCGCCCAGAGGCTTCCGGCCCGTGGCCATCTCGTAGCAGAGCGCCGCGAGCGAGAACTGGTCGGCTCGCTCGTCGACCCTCAGGCCGTATTGCTGCTCCGGGGCGACGTAGCCGGGCGTGCCCATCGCTCGGCCGGTCCGGGTCAGTGACCCGATCGCGAAGTCGAGGACGGCGATCCCGAAATCGGTGACCTTCGGTGTGTCCTCGTGGTGGATCAGGATATTCTCCGGCTTCATGTCGCGATGGATGATGCCCTGGCGGTGGAGGTGCTCCACGGCCCGGATCACCGGCCGGATGATCGTCCTGATCTCGCCGACCTCGATGGGGACGTCGGGCACCATCCTCGAGCGGAGGTCGCCGTCCTCGATGTACTCCATCACGAGATAGGGCCGCCCGTCGGCGGTCCCGAAGTCGAAGATCGTCACGACGTTGGGATGCGAAATTCGCGCCATCAGTTCGGCCTCGCGGCGGAACCTCCGCTCATATTCCTCGGGAGGATCGCCGGCCGCCCTGGCCAGGAATTTTATGGCGACTTTGCGGTTCAAGGCAAGTTGACGGGCAAGGTAGACCTCTCCCATCCCACCCAGGCCGATCAGCTTCAAAATCTCGTGCCCCGCGACTTCGGGGGGCGTATCCCGCTGGAAGGTCGGCATCGACGCGTCCCGCTTTCCACCACCGAATGGAGCTTTAAGAATCGAACATTCAGTCTATATTAGCGTTAATCTTCGTGCAAGCCGGTCCGGGAACGGATCGCATTCGGTCCGATATGGTCGATCGAGTGCCGGACGGTTGCGGGTCGGACGGCGGTCGGTGTATTTTCGAACCCATGAAACGCCCTCTCAAGGAACTGACGAACGCCGTGACGATCTTGCTGGGCGTCTTCTCGGCCGGGATGGGCCTGAAGGGGTTCTTGCTGTCGAGCCACTTCATCGACGGGGGGGTGACGGGGATCTCGATGCTGCTGGCGCAGGTGCTGAAGCTGCCGCTGCCGCTCCTGCTCCTGGTCATCAACCTGCCGTTCATCGCGCTGGGATACAGGCAGCTCGGCGGGGCGTTCGCGATCCGGAGCGGCTGCGCGATCGTCGGGCTGTCGACCTGCCTGGCCCTGGTCCCCTTCCCCGACGTCACGCCGGATGACAAGCTGTTGTCGGCCGTGTTCGGTGGATTCTTCATCGGGGCGGGGATCGGCCTGGCGATGCGAGGCGGGGCGGTCCTGGACGGCACCGAGATCGCCGCGCTGCTGATCAGCAAGCGGAGCAGCCTCTTCCGGGTCGGGGACGTGATCCTCGGCCTGAACATCGTCATCTTCCTGGCGGCGGCGTTCGTCCTGGGCGTCGAGCCGGCGCTGTATTCGATCCTGACATACGTCTCGGCCTCGAAGACGCTCGACTTCCTGCTCCACGGGATTGAGGAATACACCGCGATCACCATCGTCTCGGCCAGGAGCGACGCAATCCGTCAATCGATCATCGGCCAGCTGAACCGGGGGGTGACGATCTACAAGGGCAAGGGGGGGATGACCGGCCTCGACCAGGACATTCTCTTCTGCGTCGTGACCCGGTTGGAGATCGGCAAGGTCAAGGCGATCGCCCGGGACGTCGACGAGTCGGCGTTCATCATCGTCTATCCGCTGGCCGACGTCGAAGGCGGCGTCCTCAAGAGGACGTCGCTGCATTGACTGGGCGGCCGTGATGTGGTTATCCCGCCCGGATGTTCGACACCCTATCGGCCGATCTCCACTCCTCACCCCTGAACACGCCGGCATCGACCGGACGAAGGCCCGAATTCGCGATCACTCGACAGGGAGAACCGACCGTGCGTCCGACATTCCTCTCGCCAGCCCGCCCGCTGTCTCTGGCCCTCCTGACGGTCGTCCTCGCCTCGGGCATGGCCCGGGGGCAGGCGGCCTCGGCCGTCATCGACGGGGCCGGGATGTTCTCGGAGGATGCCCTCCGCCAGGCGAAGGCTGAACTCGCCAGGATCGACCGGCTCCACGGAGTGACCGTGACGGTCGAGACTGTCGAGTCGCTCCGCGGTCAGACGATCGACGAGGCCGCGGTCCGCAGGGCCGAGCAACTCGGCCACAAGGGGATATTCATCCTGATCGCCAAGCAGGAGCACAAGGCCGAGGCGCTGGCGTCGCCCCGGACTCTCTTCGAGAGCCTGGGAAAGGCCCGGCTCAACGAGGTCCGAGACGCTTTCACCGGGGAATTCCGCAAGCGGAAGATCGATGACGGGCTCATCAAGGGCGTCCAGGCGGCGGGCACGGTCCTGGCCGTCGTCCGGCCTGGCCCGGGCCCTCGTGAGGACGGGGCCGGTTTCCTGCCCTCGCGGACCTCCGAAACGAAGCCATCGGCCCCGGGCTCCTCGACCCCGCTGGTTCTCCGCCAGCAGGTCCGGCTCACCCTGGCGGGCGCCCGAGCGGCCGTCGCCGGCGCGGAGGCCAAGGCCGTCGAGAAGGGTTGGAAGATGAACTTCGCGGTGGTCGACGACGGCGGCCACCTGCTGGCGTTCGCCCGGATGGACGGGGCCCGGCCGGCCAGCGTTGCGACCTCGACGACCAAGGCCATCTCCGCCGCCACCTTCCGCCAGGCCACCGGCCCGCTGCCGGCCGGGGCCTCGAACCCCGACGCCCTGCACAACCTGGCCGTGGAGAATGCGGCGGCGGCCTCGGGCGCCAGGTTGACCACGCTCCTGGGAGGCGTGCCGATCGTCGTCGACGGCCAGATCATCGGAGCCATCGGGGTGGGTGGCGGCAGTGGCGAGCAGGACACCGAAGCGGCCAAGGCGGGCATCGCCGCATTCCTCGAAGGGCTCCAGTCCAGGCCCGAAGAGGCGAAACCAAAGCCGAAAGATAAGGAAGGTGAGGCGGCGACCGCTCGCCCCTCCGAGGGCGAGCCCGCGCCGAAGTGATCCCGACCCGACGACGGCCATCAGAGGCGGCGGGACGATGCCCGAACCCTGGAAACCATCCCAAGATCAGATCCTCTCGGCCCGGGACAGGACCGTGTCTGATGTGGTGGCCCCCGGGTTGGAGGTGCTCTTCTCCGGGATCAATCCGAGCCTCTATTCCGCGGCGGTGGGGCGCCACTTCGCCCGGCCGGGAAATCGATTCTGGCCGGCGCTCCACGCGGCCGGGTTCACGCCTCGACAGTTCTCTCCCTTCGAAGATCGATCCCTGCTCGAACTCGGCTATGGGATCACCAACTTCGTCGATCGCGCGACCGCCTCGGCCGACGAACTCTCGGCCGAGGAACTCGTCGAAGGCGGTCGCCGCCTGGAGGAGAAGATCCTCCGCCTCCGACCCAGGTTCGTCGCCTTCCTCGGCATCACCGCCTACCGCGCGGCCTTCGATCGGCCTCGCGCCGCGGTCGGACTCCAGCAAGAGACGATCTCCGACACCGGCCTCTGGGTGCTCCCCAACCCGAGCGGACTGAACGCCCACTACCGGATTCACGACCTGGCTAGATTGTTCGGAGACTTGAGGGAGGCCGCGAAACATCGGTCGAGATGACCTCGACATTGTCCGTCGCAAGGGTACGAGAGAATCCCGGCCTCCGAGCGGAATCCGGCGCTCAGCTCGTCCGTCGGCCGATGAGGGCGAGTTGAAAGCCGGCATAGGAGCGGACCACCCAGTCGAAACGGGAGAGCGTGGCTGTCGCTCCCAGCAATTCCTCTCCGGTAAACCCCCGGAGGACGGAGAGCGGGCCGTCATGGCGGACCAGACGATTTCGAGTGAAGAAGAGACTCCAGGCGCGGAATCCCCAGTAAGCGAGCCAGTGACGCCGGATATCCAGGACGACGACGCGATGTCGTGCCACTCGGGCCATCTCGTCGAGCAGGCGGCCCAGGGACGGGCCGTGGAAGTGGTGGGCGAACTTCACGGCGATGACGAGGTCGATCGTCCGATCGTCGAAGGGTAGTCGAAGCGCGTCCCCCCGCACGACGCTCAGTGAGCGCCGCCGGGCGGACGCCACGGCGGTCGGATCGCGGTCCAGCGCCAGAACCTGAACGTCTCGCCCCGGTGTCAGTTGCCGGAGGGCCTCGGGAATGTCACCCGAGCCGGAACCCACATCGACCGCCGTGATCGGAAGCGACCCTGGACAGTCCTCGCGGAGGAACCGGAGGTATTCTCGGCGCATGGTCCGAATGTTGCCGAGTTGCCTGTTGACCCTCCGGAGGACCCGGTACGCGTCTTCCACCTCGGAAGCCGGGAGCCCCGGAGAATCCATGAGTTCCGGGTCATCATGACGATCGGGGGTCCAGATCCTGGCCATCGCGTACGGGCCTTCCGGTCGTGTCGGTACCGCGAAATGATGATCTTCAGCGGGCGGCGGGAGTTGTGGACCGCGGATGCGGCCGATCGGCGGACAGCCACGCCATCGTCCCCAGGCCGACGACCCAGGCCAGGTAGAGAAACGAAGCCAGGGCGAAATTCAGGAGGCGTCGATTCACCAGTCTTCCCCTCCGATATCGGAGCGTTTCAGGCGACGTCGTCCAGGACGAGCACGAAATCGCGGCGCAGGGCTTCTTCGAAGTCGTAGACATGGTCGAAGTCGGACCGGGAGTCGGAGGAGGACTTCTCCAGATCGCCCGATTCCATCAAATTGTAAACGATCTCGCCGAGATCGGAGGTCGTCCGGATGCCCCATTGATTGAGGACGGCCATCGCCAGCAGGCCATAATGGGCCAGCGCCAGGAGCCTCGCCCCTTCGCAAAGCTCTCGACCGGTGACGTGGCGTGATTTCAAGGTCCGTCGCCCTCGCGGCCGTGACCTCGCCTGCGCCCGCTTCTTCAGGTTCTTGGTGTATTCCAGGGCTTCGAAGACGAACGCGTAGGCGTGGATCGAGTAGCGAGGGTCACGCGCCAGGACCGTCGCCAGTTCATCGCGAAGGCTCATCGATCGGTTCCCTTCGTGCGCCGGGCGCCGAACGCTCACGGTTCGACGCGATCATCATCCTCATCCTGAGTCGGCCGCGGCCTCGACTTCTCGATGCCGAGAATATCGTCCTTGCCGACGACGATCCGACGGTAGTCCTCGAGTTCGACGACGAGCTTCTGGGCGAGGACTTCCTGGGCCAGCACCCGGCCTTTCCCGCGGCGGGTGACGACCCTCGAACCGACGGTCGGCAATTCCCTCTCCAACGCCTGATAGGTGTCGAACTCGTAACGCAGGCAGCATTTAAGCCTACCACAACGTCCTGATATCTTCGAGGGATCGAGGGTCGTTTTCTGGACCTTCGCCATGCGCATCGAGACTGGCGGCATCCGGGAGAGGTGTGTATTGCAGCAGACCGGCTTCCCACAATCCCCATAATCGGCCAGGAGTTTGGCCTCATCTCGGACCCCGATCTGTCGCATCTCGATCCGGGTCTGGAGGGCCCTCGCCAGGTCTTTCACCAGTTCTCGAAAATCGACCCGTTTCTCCGAGACGTAATAGAAGACCATCCGCTCGCCGCCGAGGATCGCCTCGACGTCGACGAGGTCCATCTGCAGCTTCCGCCTGCCGGCGAACTCGCGGCAGGCGGCCAATCCCTGGCTCGCGCGGACGCCGAGGCGGAACTCCGCCGCCAGATCGTCGGGCGTCGCCACACGCACGATCTGGCCCTGGAATGGATTATCAAGGAACGAGGCCGTTCGATCGGTAGCCGGGCAGAGGACTTCGCCAAGCTCGATCCCCCGGTCGCTCCGGACCACGACCTTCTCCCCTCGGAGATGGCCCCGTCCTTCGAGGCATTCATATTCGCCAATGAGACGCATCTGTCCATAGCGAACGACGAATGTGCTCATGAGGTGAGGGTTGGCTTGAGGGCGAACGGGATCACATCGACCGGCCCGAATTTCCTCACGAGCGGCCGATGCCCCTAGGGATATTCGATCCATCCCGAGACACAGTATAACTGCTATCATCTTTCCCGCCAGAGGATTTCGACCATCCCCCGAAGGTAATAGGCGAGGCTCACCCGACGCTGCCATCAAGGCGTCCAGGCCGTGGCTGGGAACCCTCCGAGGATCTGGCTTCCACCGGAGCGTCAATCCTCCGATAATGTGCCGAGCGGCCAACCGCGCCCCGACCTCGTTTTCAATCCCATCGGTCGCCGAGGCGACCGCCCGAAGGATCGACCGACTCATGGTAAGCGACCAACTCCTGGCACTCTTGGTTTGCCCCATGGGCAAGGTCCCGCTCAGCCGAGAGGGCGACATCCTGACCTGCACCCAGTGCGGAGTCCGATTCGCGATCAAGGACGACATCCCCAACATGATCGTCGAGGAGGCCGAACTGCCTCCGGGTTGCTCCTGCCTGGCGGACCTCGAATGCGTGAAGACCGGCCGGGCCAAGGTCGAGATCTCCTGACGTCTCGACCCCGCTCAGGACCTCGGGCCACTCGCCCCGGCACGGGGCGTGCTCAGCCGTCGTATCGGAACACCCAGCGATTGTCGACGAAGGTCGCCAGGACGTTGGTCCCCGACGGCGGGACGGCCGACCCGAGATTCAGCGAGAAGAAGGTCGAGTTGCCGACGGTCAAGATTGCCATACCTCCTTCAACCTCCGGACCCAGGACAGTGAGCGGCGAGCAGGCGTAGAACGTCTGGGCGGAGGTCGGATAGCTCGACTGCGTCTTCGTCTGGGCGACGAGACAGGGCATCCCCAGGGTGGGATCGAGCCCGGCCTGGCTGAAGCCGTCGATCAGGGCCGCGTCGCGGATTCGGAGTCGTTTCGCTTCGTCTTCTCGGGCTCTCATCAATACTGGCCCCGCTGGTCGGAGAGTTGCAGTAGAGTCTGCTGCTTGCCGTCGAAGTCCCAGGTCAATCCGACCACCGCCGGATAGACCTCGCCCTCCTCAGTTGGCGCGCCGGCGTTGGTCCTGAGCGAGAGGTCGCGTCCCTGGATCGAGCAGATTCGATCGCCGATCTGGTAGGCCTGGGTGAACCTCGGGATCGTGATGACACCCGCGACCTCGCCCGCCTCGTTCGCAGTCCGTCGAGCGCTTGCCTCGGCGAGCGCGTCGACGCTGTCGTCGCGAACGACAATCTCATCGGACGTGGAATTGAACTCGCTGTTGGCGGCCACGACGTGCTTGGCGTAACGGTCCCGGGCGTCGACTCGCCTCAGGACTGTGTAGGAGATCGGGCTCGATGGCCGTCGATCGGCCGTGGCGGAGAGGATGTGATCGCCCTCGATGACGCAGGTGAGACGGAGCGTGAAGTGATTGGCGCCCTTGTTCGCCTGGTCCTCCACGCCCTTGACCACTCCGGCCGGGTAGGGCATGCCGGAGACCTTGGAAGCCTGGATGTTCCAGCTATTGGGGTTCGGCACGTTGATCCAGATGCCGAGCCGGTCCTTGAGCAGTTCGAAGCCGCCACCGACCGGCTGCCAGGTCCCCGTCCCGTCCCATAAGCCGGGCTGCGAGCCGTTGTAGTCGGTCGAGATCGACAACCGGGCTTTCAGAGGCTTCTGGTTCGGGTCGAGTGAGAATAATTCGCCGATCGGAATTCGTCGCCTCTTGACGTAACCGGCCGATGGGCCGTCCTGGCTCCCGAGCAGGTCGTCAAGCGGCGGGACTTCCGTCGAGATCGTCCCGGACTTCCAGTTCCAGTGCCCTTCGCCCGTCTCGTCGAAGACGTAGAGGCGGTACATGTCGTGGTTCGTCCGCGAGAAATCCGGGCTATTCTTGTCGAAGGCCGCCAGCGCGGAATAACCAACAGCGTCGCCCGCCGAGATCGGAAACCCCGGGGCCAGGATGAAGGACGCCTCGTATCGGACGAGTTCCGATTCGACCGTGAACGCGTTGGCGACTCCGCTGAAGTCGCGGGCGAGTTGGGCCTCGGCGAGGTTTGTCTGGCCCGGATCGAGGACAGACCCTCGGGGCTGGAGAAAGAGGTCCTTGTAGGTGGATGCCGAGCCGTCCTGCCGCCGGAAAATATCGAGCGAGGTGGTGGGATTGCCGCCCGAGTCCGTATCAAGGCGGAACGCCATGCCGAACCCGTTCGGTTCCAGCAGGTCTCGGACGACAGCCGGCCAGGCCTTTCCGGTGGCCGGGTAATCCGGCACCAGGAGCGGTTCGCTCTGGTAGGTGCTCGGATCGTCGGGCAGGAGTCCGGAGCCCGAGTCCGGTTCTCTGCTGTCGAGGAGCGCATCGAGGAGAGAACTGTCGGGGTTGATCACATAAGTCTGGTCCGGGTTATGGCGATAGCAGAGGTAGCGGACCGCCATCGGGAGCGTCCAGGCCCGGCGAGCGTCGGGCTCGCGGATGACGAGGGGATCGAGGAATGTGGGATACGTGTTCCCCGAATCGTCGACCGCGTCGGCCCCGTCCGGTGTCGCGTTCGGGAGGCCTCCTGGATTGAATTGAGTGATGAGGTCGGTCTCGGAGTCGGAAACGGTGGTCGGGTCGTCGGCGTCGCGCATGAGGGCCCCGCCGATCGGCGTATCCCACTCCCTGATGGCGACACCGAACGCCACGAACGTGACCATCTCCCGATCCGGGGCGAGGCCCAGCTCCGGGACCTGCGCGAACCCATCGAAGAGGCATTCCGGGTTCCCGTCCGGGTCGAACGTCAGGACCACGAGCCGATCGTCGTTCGCGACGACCCCGGGCAGATTCGAGTCGACCGATAGCGCATCCTGGAATGAGCCCGGGTCGGTCGGCGGATCGGCCCAGTCGAAGACGTAACGGAACCGGGCCACGCCCGCGTCGGCGCCCTCGCGATACTGGATCGTCAGGACCCGGATATTAGAAAGGTATTCATAATTTCCGACAACTCCGGGCAGGTATCGGAAGACGCCGACGGGCGCGGCGGGACGTCCCAGGGGGATGCTCGTCGATTCGATCGAGGCGAAGGCGGGCATGTCGTCCTCCGTCAGCTTCCCATCAGGCCGTGACGCTTCAGGGCGGCGATCAGTGCGTCGACCTTGGCGGCCAGGCTGGCGAAGTTGTTGTTGAGCACGGTTTGCGAGAACGACTGTCCCACGTCGGCGAGCGTGTCGGAAGCGACACCGGAGGGACTCGCCGCCAGGGGGGTCAACGCCGGCGCCTGAGAGGCCGGGGCGGCGCCGAAGAAGCCGATCAACACGTTGACCGGGTCGGCGACGACCAGGGACGACCCGGTCGAGGGCGAAGAAACCGTCAGCGGGCCGGTCATCGTGTCGCCGGCCTTGAGGACGAAACCGAGGCCCGTGCCGGAGACGGAGCACTGAATGCGTTCGTCGACGACCTGGGCGATCGCGGAGGGGCCGACGACCACCCGGGCCAGCCTCAGGTGGGCCGTGTTCGGGAACGAGCCCCCCGAGGTCAGGACGCCGGCATCGGTGAGCCAGAGAAAGACCGTCGAGGACGCCGGGACGGCGAAGGTGGACGCACCGGCAAAGCTGACGATCGTGCCGTCCGACTTGACGAAATTCCCGGGCGAGACGCCGACCTGGAGGGTTGCGCTGGGGGTATCCGTGGTCGTCACGGCCAGGCCGCCGATGGCCGTCATCCCGTCCAGGGCCTGCGCGTTGGCATTGAGCGTGACGTCCCAGTTCCTGTCGGACGTCGCGGGCATCTGGAGCCGAGCGTTCGAGGTATACGTTGTCGCCACCGAGATCACTCCGAAGGGCTTGGTAGCCAGTTGAGCGTGAGTTGCGGATTCGACGGCCCCGCGTAAGCTGAGGTCAACCTTTGTCCGCCGGCGTCCGGCGCCGGGGGCCGAGGGGCGGCGCTGATGATCACGGACGCCGGTGGTCCGGCCCCCCGGGCATTGCCGGACCTGTCGAACGGGACGACGGCGAATTGCCACGTGCCCGAGGCGAGCGGGCCGCTCTGCCATTGATAGAGGGTGGCGGCACGACCGAATCCGCCATTCCCGAACCCGCCCTTGCCGAACCCATCGTTGATCCAGCCGCCCGGGTAGGCGGGCAAGCTGTCGACGACCGTGGTCATGTCGACGGGCATCCCCGGCGCCGGGCTCTGATAGATCTGAAAGCCCCGGATGTCGTCCTGCCCGGTCGGGTCGAGGTAGGTCCCGCCCGACCAGGTGAGCTGCGCCCGCTCGCTCCGGCCGCCCGGTGCGACCAGGCTCGTCGAGTAGTCCAGCGTTGGCTCGTCGGGCCCGACCGTCCCAACTTCGACCCAGATGTTGAAGCCGAGCACGCCGGCGGGGATCGGGACGTGGCAGCGCCTCGAGACGCCATACCAGGCGAGCCTGCGATTAACATAGACCTGAAAGGTCGTCCCCGCCGGGACGGTCGCGGACCAGGCCACGAAGATGTCGGGGCCGTCGGCCACGACGCGGACGTCGGTGATGCCGGTCTGTGAGAAGGCCATCGGGTTCACGTCAGGTGGAGGAATTGGGCCTCATAAGCCCGGAAGAATGTCCCATCGGCCGACTGCCGAACACGGCCGACGGGCTGGAAACGCAAGAGCCGCACGTTCAACCAGACCGTCCCCAGGTTGTCGATCAACATCCTGGGCACGCCATCGTTGTAGGAGCGGAACGTGCCCTCGGCCGAGGCGAGCAACCCGGCGGATTCGCCGTAGAGGACCCCCCGGACCTGGGTGATCCGGCCGCGAAACCCGCCGTCGAGCGTCTCGAGGCCATTGATGCCGAAGAATGAATTAACCTGGCTCTCGCGAGGATTATCCGAAGTGCTCATCGACATGGCGGCGCCGAAGATCCCCAAACCACCATAAGAGGCCATGATCTTCCCATCATTGATGAACAAAAAGTGTCCTCATCGGTCGGGATAGGCCGAGGGGCCGCCGATCGGCAAGGATGAGGGGCGTTGCTTCCTGACCGCGTCGATCAACTGTTGCAGGAGTTCGTTGGTCTTCGAGAGGTCGATCGAAGGGCCACCCTGCGACGCCGTCATCGCGGTGAGGACGTTCTGATCCGGACCTTTGCCGGGTCCACCCTGGCCAGCCTGCCCTCCGCCGCTTTCCGGGAAGTCCGGGCTCGCCATTGATGCGTTCCTCAGGTCGGCCGAGAGCGGATTCCGGACGAAGATCGTCGAGGATTCGGAGCGGCGGTCGACGGCCTGGGGGCGGTCGCCCATCATCCCGTGGCCAACGCGGCCTGCCCCGTTCCCCGGTTCATCGGTCGAGCGTTGAGGGCCCGAGGAGTGGGAAGCTCCGTCCGGCTCTCGCGGCAGGTCGACATTCACGGTCCTCGACGAGACGAGGGAAGACGGGGCCTCGACCGCGGCTCCGCCACGAATCGGGCCGGGTCGTGGATCGATCCCATCGCCGGTTCCGGTCGGGCGTTGACGAGGATCGTTGACCAGGCCGGGCTGAGAGAAGCCCGGAGATGACGCATTCGCCCTCGCCGAGATCAGGGTCGAAGGCGATGCAGCCCCCGCGTTCGACTTCGCCGACGCCGGCATCGATTGCGGTCGATCCCCGACCGCGGGCGAGCCGACACCATCACCGACCGGGGACGTTTCGGGCGAACTCCGCTGCGGGGCGATCCCGGGCATCTCGGACGAAGGAGCATCGACTCTCGTGCGATCGGCGACCGGCCCGTCTTCCGGGAGTCTGACCGGAGGTGCGTCGAGAGACGTCCGGGGCAACTCAAGCTTGGCTTGAGAGCCCGTTCGGGCGTTCAAACGCCGCGAGACCTCACCGGGTGACCTGGAGATATCCGGTAAGCTGATTCGGGGCCGTTCCGACGGACGATCGAAGGCCGCTCTCTTCGAGGCGAGCAGCGCGGAGACGGCCTTGGCCTTGTCCTCCAGGGGTGGTCGCGCACGGCCAGGAACACCATAAAGTCCGCCTTCACTGTGGGCGTCGCCTGTCCGACTCGCTTTGCCCCCGTTCCGCTTGCTCGAACCTGATTCAATCTCGTATGACATCATCATTTCTCTATTTTGTCGCCACCGGGTCTTCCGGGCATTCGCCGGTGACGACCGACAGGACAGCCTCGACGAGCCTGGGGAGCTCGTCGACGCCCATCTCCAGCAGCGAGGCCGCCTCCGTCAGATCGATGTCGTGCGCCCGGAGTAGCAGGGCCGCGGCCAGTCGGATCAGCGCCTCGTATTGCCTCTCGGCCGCCGGTTGCTCGCAGGCGGAGCGCAGATCATCGACCAGTCGGCGGATTTCGAGCGGGTAGCCGAACTCGGACGCGACCTGGATCGTCTCGTCGGGGCGACCCAGGGTGTCGACACCCCCGACGACGACGAGCCTGAGCCGGGGCGAGGGCAAGGCGAGCCCCCAGTCGTTCCCGTCGGATAGAATGATCGGACGAGTAGCGATGCCCTCGCGACGGGTGCGGTCGGGCGTGGGTCGGGCGTCCATCAGATGAGTCGCTCCAGGGATTCCCGGTCACGGGCCGCCCGGCATGCATCCACGAACTGGGAAGGTGGGACGGTCCTGTTGGTGGCGATCAGGATCGTGAGCACGTCATTGAGCGACGAGGCCGGGATCTCGGCGAGGCCGAGGCCGTTGGCCAGGAGGCTCGCCCGGACCCAGTCGACGTAGCCCCTGACGCGTTGATCGGGCCCGAACAGCGATTCGAGGACGACCTTGGCCAGTGCCTCCGCTTCGGTCCCCGGCTCCACCTCCAGCAACTCGGCGACCTCAACGTCGGTGAGGTCGTAATTGGCCACGAGAAGGGATCGCGCGACATCGAGGACATCGGCCAGGGAGACGTCGTCTCCCAGGACGATCTGCTCGTGGAACCGCTCGATCGCCGGGTCGACGTTCGGCGTGGTCAGGCCCGTCGAGGTCGGGCGGAAGGCCGGCTCGGCGAGCAGCCAGGGCCGGCCGTCGGAGAGTTGGACGAGGCGGCCCCGGGCGCCCGGCTTCCGCCTCTCGTGCTCGGTCGCGTCACACATCGGCCTGGAATCGCCCGTAAGAGACACCGTCGCCGCGATCGGTCCACGCGTATCGAGGCCGGCCGCATCGGTCATCGGACTGCGGGAAGAGCAGAGTATCGGTCGGGCTTCCCGTGATGAAATGTTTCGTCCCCTGGTGTCGGACGTAGACGCGGGGGACCTGGAGGAGTGCCGAGAACTCGGCGTGGAGCCTGGCCAGCCGGCTCGCGGCGTCGCCGGCGCCCGCGTAATTCAAGGGGGTGAGGACGGCATCGGGGATGAAGTCGGCCATGAGGGCTCCCGGATTCTAGAGGGCGATGCTCGTGGACAGCGGGTTGGTGACCCCGTCGCCCGAGAACGCGCCGAGGGTCATGCTCCCCTGCCCGAACTGGCGATGGGCACCGTGGACCTGGCAGGCGGAGACGACCGCGTTGGCCAGGGTGTAGGTCACCGCGCCCGTGCCCACGCCGTTCTTGGCGTCGTTGTGGGTCGCCGAGAACGTCCCGATCGTACCGATGGGGTTGGCCTGGAGCGCGGAGAGGTCGGCCGCATGGATGGTCACGCTCGGCTCGTTGAAGTCGTTGACCATCGTGGTGACGAAACGATCGCCGTCCCCGGCGAACCGGGCGATGCTGCCGCCGCTGTCGATCGTCACCGAAGTCACGCCGGTGATGGCCGTCGCGGAGCCGTTGACCGGCGTGAACGTGACGCCGGTCCAGTTCATGAATCTTTTGGTCGCCGACATGATTTCCTCCGACTAAAATGAAGCGGGGACGTTGCTCGTGGGGTCGATGAGCGAGGAGAATTCGCCCTGGAGTTCGACGGATTGCTCGGGATAGTTAGCCGAATACTCGTAACGCCCCGCGCGGATCCGCGTCAGCGGGCTCAGGCACGTGCCGTCGAGGCCCGAGCGGTCGACGACCGCCTTGACGGCGGACGTGAGCTGATCGAGGAGGTCGAATCGCGGGGACCCATCCTCGACCTTGACCACGACGGTGATCGCAAAGGTCACCCGGCGGACGATCAGGGCGGGGTCGAAATCGTCGGATTCCTCCCAACCCTGGGGAGTCACGACCGCCAGCGGATAGCAATCGGCACCGGCCTGGCCTCGCTGGGTCGCCGAGCCCGAGATCACCTCCAGGAACACTCCCGTCGCCCTGAGCAGGGAGAGGAGGGCTTCGTATGAGGCCTGGTCGGCTCCCGGGAGCCCCGGATTGACCGGCACCGTGACGGGAGCCGCCGATCCCCCGTAAAAATAGGAGGGCGCGAAGTACGTCGGGGAGTTGTAGGGCGTGGTGCCCGTCGGGGCCGGGGTCAGACCCGGGGCCGTCGCGGCATAGAAATACGAGGGCGGGAAGTACGTCGGCGCGTAAAAGGGCGCGGCGTCCATGATCGGGCTCCGCTCAGGAGGGCAGCGTCAGTGTCACCGAGGAACGGTTGCCGGCATTGTCCGTGGTCGCCGAGATCCGGGTCGTGGAGGAATTGCCGCCCTTGATGACGACCACGCCCGTCCCCGCGCCGGAGACGACGCCCGCGCTGGCCGCGAGGATCGGCGAGAGCGCCTGCCTCGCGTTGACGCCGCTCTCGACCTGGATCGCATCCAATCCCGAGGGTGCCAGGGTGTAACCGGCCTTGTCGTTGACCGTGCCGACGGTGACAGCGGCCGCCACGCCGGCGACAACCCCGCCCGCATAGGTCGAGCGGCTGGAAACCTGGGCGTCGAGGTTCTGCCCCAGGATCGCGCCGGCGGTCCCGGTCGCATAGGAGCCGGGCAGCGGGGCCGACCAGGGGTCGACCACGGCCCCTCCGGGCTGGGGGATCACCGTCGCATCGTCGCCGGCGTGCATCGTCGCCGCCAGCTCCGCGACAACGTTATTCGACGCCGCCTGGTCGTGGACCGTGATGACGTAATCGCCGTCGGTGAATTGCGCGGGGGGCGTCGGGGTCAGCGTCACCTTGTATCGCCCGACGTAGATCCCGGTATCTTCCGGGAGGCTGCTGATGGGAGTCGCCGGGGTGGCGACGAACGTCCCGTTCGAGAAATCATAGAACGTCCCGTCGTTCAGCCGCTCGATCGAATAGCCGAGCTGCGACTTGGTCGTGTACTGAAAGCGAATTCGCAAGGCCATCTTTGTACCTCAGGCATGAGAAAAGAAGAGTGCATTGACGGCGATCACCGGCGCGGTGGTGCCGCTGTTGATGGACGCGGGGGCCGGCAGGTCGGCCATGGCCAGGACATTGCCGCCGCTGGCCGCGTCGGCGACGAAGACGCTCAGGATCGACCCCCAGGCGGCGGAGGGGGCGGGGAATGCGATCGTCGCGGCGTTCGACTTGGTCCCGGCCGAAGCCGCCGGGAAATGGGCCGGGTTGTTCGGCACGGCGACCCTCGCATAGGAACCGCCCGTCGGTTCGGACACATAGCCGCCCCGGAACGACCTGGTGAGCGACAGGCCGACGTAGAGGGTCGAGGGCGGGGTGATCGCCGCGCCCCCGAAGAAGCAATCCAGCACCTTGTTGTTCGCGAGGTCGGTCAGGAATCCGGGCATGGACGCGGGTCCCCTTCAGGACGAGGAAACCGTCATTTGGGCATGAATGCGGACGCAAGACGCCAGGCTTAAGGACGTCAGGGCCAGCGGGGTGACGCCGACCCACCGCGGCGGGATCGGCGTTCCGTGGGTCCCGGCGGCCAGGCAACGCCACGAGGGGAACGGGCCGTCGACCGGCGAGCGGACCTCCAGGACGCGGGCCCCCGGAGACCACCCGAACGACCTCGGCGGGGCCTTGCGGCCGACGTCGCGGATCACGACGTCGCATCCCGCAGGTCTGGAACCGGAGGTTCGAGGCCCGGACGACTCTCGGGCCACGGCGCGGCGGGCCGGCCATCAGGCCGTCGGGATCGCCACCAGGGAGTCGACGCCGCTCAATGGGGCGACCTGGTAAGTGATCGAGAAAGTGGCGGCGGGGCTCACCAGGGTGGGCGACGCGCCCACGGCCTGGACGGCGATCGTGTACGTCACGTCGCTCGCAAGCCCCGAGAGGGTGCAGCCGTATCCGACGACACCGGGCAGATAGGCGACCGTGGCGGTGGAAGACGTCCCTCCGGACGTCAGGGTGACGACGAACTCGACGGGCGGGCCGCCCTGCCCCTTGGCCTGGTAGCCCCAGGAAACCCAGCACGTCCCTGTGGGCAGGGCCCGGGCGGAGAGGCCGACGACGGCGTTGGGTCGCATCGTCACGTCGTTGCCGGCCGCGTCGATCACGATCCGGACCCGGGCGTCCGTGTTCGCCTCCTCGATCGCCGAGACGGTGTCGAAGGCGCGGACGGCGAAGGCATTGTCGCTCGGGGCGGCCAGGGGGCCGACGGTGTAGGGCGGGGCGGCCGTCGTGGCGATCGGCCTGCCGTAATCCACGTCGCCGCCCCGGCCGTCGTTTCCGTAGATGTTGTATGAGATCGCCATGTCACCTCGAGATCCGCGTGCTGAACCGGGTCGTGGCGATCGAACGGGCGGCGACATCGGCCTCGTTCCACCGGAGCGCGAGCCGATCCAGCACCTCGTCAAGCTCGGATTTGACGATCCGGGCCTTCGCCGAGTAGACGTCGCCCGGCGTCCCCGCCTGGTCCGCGATCGGCCCGGCGAACTGCCGGCTCTGGTCGAGGTACTGCTTGTAGAGGACCGTCAGGACGACGGCCTCGCGGAGCTGCTGGGGATCGTAGAGGTCGACCGATCGGCGGCCGGCGATCGCGTCATCGATGCCGAACCGCCGGTCGAGGTCGTAGCTGGCCAGTTGGATCTGCGGCCCGAGCGACCGGACCGTGAACTCGACGCTGGTCAGCCCGCCCGGAGGCGCGGGGGGCTGGCCCACCCCGGCCGCCTGCCCCTTGCGCCGGAGCGTGATCGCCCCGGGGGATACGGCCTGGATCGCCAGCAATTCCCCGTTGGGCCCGAAGTTCGACGAGGGTTTGCTCAGGCGAGCCACCTGACCCGGAACGAGCCCGAAGGCATTGAAGTCGACCGAGGTTGAGGTGAGCGTCCAGGGGTCCGAGGCCGAGAAGACGCCGTCCGTGCCCGAGGCGAGGAGCTGGTCCCTGGGGCAGAGGGCCGAGAAGTCGGACGAGGCGCGGAGGGCGATGTCCTCATCCGTCGCGTAGACAATCATGATGGTTCTCGCATGCTCCCGGGGCCCTTTCGCCCCGCCCGAGGCGCGGGAAGCGAGGGCGGGGCGGGATTCGACTCGACCCGGGGCCCGGTCTCTTCCTCGACGGGCGGCGTGGGTCGCCGGCCCGCCTCGACGTCGGCGAGCATCAGCTCGGCGGCCCGGAGGGCGGTGGCGAGCTGGTCGCGGAACTCGGCGGCCTTGGCCAGGATGCCCTCGACGTGCGCCCGGTCGCCGTGAGCGGCCTGGGCACAGAGGTTCGCCAGGGCGGTGAGGGTCGCGATCCGCCGGGCGGGGCCGGCGGTCTCGGGGCGGCCTAGCTCCGCCGCGGCGGCGTCCAGGAAGGCGGGATAACCGGGGAAGACGTAGGATGACAACGGAGACGCCTCGCCTTGGGGTTGGCCCCCCGGCCGTGCGGCCGAGGGGCTGGGGACCGACCCGGGCCGATCAGGTGGCCGAGAAGGCCGTGACGCCTTCGAGCCAGGCATGGTGGGCCGGGTTCTCGATCTCGATGGCCCCTTCGGCCATCCAGTCGCCTTCGAACGAGTCGCCCCGGATGCCTCGCGGGTTCCAGAACTCGTTCCGCTTCATCCGCATCCGGACCTCGGACGAGGTCAGGGCGACCGCCGTGAACGGCTTGAGCAGCGGAGCCTCGATGATCGTCAGGCCGCCGAGGAAGGGCGCCTCGAAGACGTCGATCGGCGTGCCGAAGACGTTGGTCCCGGCGTTCACCCGCATCACCGCCTGGCCCCACGTCGCCAGGCCGAGCATGAAGTTGGTCGAGAGCAGCAGGACGTCCGGGTCGCCGCCGCCGGCCCGGCTCAGCTCGAGCGTGTCGCGGATGAAGTCGGTCGCCTTGTAGGCGCCCGCGTTGGTGGGGCTGACCGTGTTGTTGACCGACAGGAGGGCCTTCAGGCCCTTCTGCTTCGGCCGGGTCGCCACCGAGGGGTCCTCACCTCGGCCGTAGTAGCTCGACGACTCCATGTCGTCCATCAGGTTCTGGAGGGCGTCCATCTTGACCTGCTCGAACGGCGTCCGGACGCCCGGCGAGGTCTGGTAGCCGGCCGACGCCTGGAGCGAGCCGCCGACCTGCACCGGGTGCTGCCAGGTCTGGCAGTACTGGGTGACGCCGACCGGCCTGATCCCGATGCCGTTCTGGTTGATCTCGGTGCCGCTCCGGCTGTTCGAGATCAGGCGGATGGTGTCGCCCGAGTTGCCGGTCCCGGCCGTGGTCCCCTCGGCGGCCCGGCGGACCGAGACGGTGCCGGCGGCCACGTTCGGGTCGGCGATGATCTCGACCCGCTCGCCCGAGGCGAGCTCGAGGACGTCGCCGTTCATGAGCGGGCTGACGTCGGCCAGGGTGATCTGGCCGTCGGTCGCGGCCACGGCGGCGGCCAGCGTGGCGATCCGGGGGCGGAACGACCGGCTCACGATCGAGAACGTGGTCGAGCCGACCGGAACCCGGGGCGTCCGCGTGACGATCGGGCAGCGGTTGACGAACCAGTTCGACGTGACGACGTAGATGTCGTTGACGATCTGGGCCTGGTTGTCGAACGCGGCCTGGATTCCTTGCAGATAGCTGCTGGGCATGAAAGCAAACTCCGCTGTTGAGCGAGCTCATGGAGACGCCGCGATGCGGACGCTCGACGCGGCGGTCCGGGATCGGCGGCACGATTGGGAGAGACGGGACGGGGACGAGTCTAGCGGCGACGGCCCCACCCGGCCGGGGTGGGCGACGCTTGCGGTCGCGAGGCGTTCTCGCGCCACTGGAGGATGACCGCCTCGCCCAGGGTCCTGGGAGCGGCGGGCTCGGGTGACGTCGAGGCCGAGCGGTTCTGGCCCTTCGCCCCCGTCCCGCCCCGCGACGAGGGGAGGCAGAAGTGGGCGAACTCGGGGCCGGCGAGCCGTTCGGCGACGGCCCGATCGACCGCCCGGCCGTCGCGGGCCAGGACCCGGATCTCGCCGTCCTCGTCGACGACCTCGAAGTCGTCGCGGAGGAGCTTGATCAGCTGCGCCGCGGCGCCGGGGACCAGGGGCTTGCCGACCAGGGACGTCGCCAGCTCCCGGTCGCGGAGCGCGGCCTTGTAGGCCCGCTCCAGCTCGGTCGCCTTCTGCTCGCGAGCGGCGATCTCGCGCGAATGGGCGGCCTCGCGCGTCTTCAAGACCTCGGCGAATTCCGAACGGGCCAGGGGCAAGGCTTCGGGGTCGGGCTTCGAGGGGAGGCCGTCGGCTCGGGCCCTCAGCTCGTCGAGCTCCGCCCGCGAGATCGTCACGTTATCGTCGTCGAGCGGGCCTCCTTCCGGCCCGAAGTCGGCAGACCTGAGGATTTGGCAGGGTCGCATGGTGGCACTCGAGATCAAGGGAGGTCGCGGCGGTCGAGGAGGCCGAGCATGAACGGGATCACGACCGTCATCATCGTGACGGTGATCGCCAGGCCGACCGCGAAGGCGGAGAACAACGACAGGAGCATGTTGACTCCGGATCAGGGAAGGTTTGGTCTCGCGAGGGCGGAGGTCAGGCCCTCGCCCCGCGTCCCGACAACCCTTGCCCGTCGGCCGCCACGTTCCAGGCCGACCGTTCGAACGCAAACAGGGACGTCCCAAAGACTTGAAAAATCGACTACTGCTCACTTTTCGCGAGCGGACGGCCCTTCGGGCGGCTTCCGTCGACGACGGCCTTCGAAAAGGGACCGGGCGGGGTCGGCGTCGTCGGCGGCCCTCCCGGGTCGTCGACGACGCCTCCCCCGCCCGATCGGACCGGCCGCCCGGCCCCGATCTTGAGCGGTACGAAAGACGGGGCCGGGCGGCTGGCTCAGGACGCGGACGCGCCGGTTGCGGCCTCGCCGCCCTCGCGCCCGCGATGTCTCTCGTCGAGGTAAGCGGTCAGCTCCTCGTCGCACTCCGCGTACTGGATGTCGCCCAGGCCCGGCAGGCAGAGCCTCGTCAGCTTGGCGAGCATCAGCCCCTCGATGATCGGCAGGGCCCCCGCGCCGGCGACGAGCTGCTGGAAGCTCGCGGTCGCGGCGGCCATGTCGGCGGCCGTGAACAGGTCGAACTCGGTCGGGTAGACGATCCAGATCGACCGGGGGTCGGGCGGGCCGTCGTCGAGGACGGTCGAGGCCATCTCGGCGATCAGCTCCTCGGCCCGGCCGAGGATCTTGGCGATCTTGGCCAGGCGGTTGTTGCCGTCGGAGTGGTCGAACGCCTTCGACAGGCCCGATTGCGCCACGCCGTCGCGGCCGGTCGGGCGGACCAGGGCCGAGTCGCGGTCGACGTCGTCTCGGAGGTCCGCCTTGTTCTTCCGGATCGAGTCGGCGCCGTCCTTGGGGAAGTCGACGACGTCGAACCCCTCGTAGGTCGTCGAGCCGCCCTGCGAGTTCTTCTTCTTGGGCAGGAGCCAGCTCGGGCCGATCGGGATCGTGCCGTCGGCCTGGACGAAGTCCTCGGGCCCTTGCAACAGGGGGTGGGCCTGCGTGGTGTCGGAGAGGATCAGCTCGCTGTCGCGGTTGTAATACTCGCGCTGGCGCTCGGCGACCCCCTCATATCGGGGCTGGCCGATGTTCTTGCACCGGGGCTTCCGGCGGTCGAAGACGCGGACGATCGGGACCCGGCCGAACGGGTGCGGCGTGACCGAGAGGACGTTCCCCTCGCCGTCGTAGAGCGTCGAATCCTCGTCGGTCCAGAGCCGGAACCGCTCGTCGCGGCCTCCGAGCCCCGCGCGGAACGGGCCTCCGAGCCCCTCGCGGTCCGCCGGGCCTTCGAGCCAGTCGCCGGCCAGGCCGCCGATGCCCTCGTGGACCTCGCGGACCAGGCACTCGGCGTAGCGGTGGCCGGTCTCGTCGAGCCGCCACCAGAGCATGTTCTCGGGGAGGATGTACGAGGCAACGCAGCGGTCGAGCCCCAGCCGTTCGGCGTCGGCCCGGGTCTCGACCTCCTCGCCCGCCGGGACGGCGGGGTGGTCGAAGGCCAGGTCGAGCTGGCCGAGCGTCAGGAGCAGCGGGGCGACGGTCTCGGCCATCCACTGGTCGATCGTGGTCCCGCAGCCGTCGACGTCGGACCACCAGCCCATCAGCCGGTCGGGGCCGACCCGCTTGATCTCGCGGGCGTAGATCCGCGAGAGGTGCGTGTCGATCGCCTCGGCGACGAACGTCGGGACCGGCGTCCGGGCCCGCCTCAGCTCGTAGTCGTCGTCGGTGGCCATCGCCGCCGGGTCGCTGCCGACGGCGAAGGGCGACATGCCGGGCAGGTACGGGTCGTACATCGACCCGGCCGCCTCGCGGGGGTCGGGATACTCGCGCTTGTGCCGGATCAGGTTGCGGATCGGCAGGCCGCGGAGGTCGTAGCCGTAGACGGCCTGGCGGTAGCGCTCGCCCCCTTCGAGGGAGTCGAGCAGCCATCGCCAGCGGAGTTGATGTTCGCGCCACTCGGGGTGGCGGCGTCGGATCAGGTCGAGGGATTCGGCGGTGGGTGGCATCAGAAGATCTTCCGGCCGTTGACTCGCTTGAGGTTCGATTTCGACAGTCGTCCCTGGGGATATCGCGCCCGGACCCCGCCCCGGAGGGCGTCGACCAGGTCCTCGTAGGGGTGCTGCGGGTCCTCCGGCTGGTCGAGCCACTGGCCGGCCCGCTTGGCCCGCCGATAGCACTGGAGGGCCTGGATCAGCGAGGCGCAGCGGGGGTGGACCACGAGCTGAGGCTCGCCGATGGCCGGGTTGATGAACGAGTCGAGCAGCGTCAGCCCGTCGGCCACCTTGCTGTAGGGCCATGCCTTCAGCGTGAGCCCGGCCCGCTCGTACTCGGCCAGGACCGTCGGGCCGATCGCGTTCCGGGAGTTGCCGGCGGGGTCGGTCACGGCGTGCTGGATCGAGCCGCCGCAGCGGTCCCGCGCCAGGGACAGCAGCGCCCGGGCGTTGGCCTCGGCCGACAGGCCCTCCGACAGGTAGTCGGCGAAGACCCGGATCTCGTCCACCGGGCCCTCGGCGTCCCCCGTTCTCTTGGCCACCTGGAAGAAGACGGCGCCGGTGAAGACGCCCGTGTCGATGGCGACGTAGACCTCCTCGCCGGGGGCGAACTCGGCCCGCTCGCGGACGTGCGACTCGGGCTGGAAGCCGGGGAACCAGGCCGCGTCGCTCGACGAGAGCTTGCAGAGGTAATCCGCCTCGAAGACCCGCGTGCCGGTCGTCTTCAGCTTCTGGATCAGCGAGTCGATCGGGTAATGGCCGTCGGACCGCTTGGCCTTCGGCTCGACGCCGTCGGGGACGTCGTAGCAGTAGGTCTTCAGCGGGCATTCCGGGCACTTCTCGTAGCCCGTGTCGGTCTTCGGCCCGGAGCGCTCCCTGGGGCACCGTTCGAGGACCTCGAAGACGCACATCGTGTAGAGCGGGAAGTCTCCCGCCTCGGCCTGGGCGATCAGCTTGGCCATCGGGCCGTTCACCCGGTGGCAGGTCGAGGTCATGATCACCGAGGCGTCCATCTTCGGCCGCTTCTTCTTCCGGTCGGCCTTGCGGCCCAGGCACATCCCCATCGCCGACTCGCGGATGTCGACGTCGATCTCGTCGACCTCGTCGAGCTTGAGGCTGGGGACGTGCGGGCCTCGGACGCTGGTGGGCGAGGCGGCGAGGATCTCCACCTCCGAGCCGTTCTGGTAGGCGGCCCCGTCCTTCCTCAGCTTGAGGATCGCCCCCGAGTCGCCCCCCTTCTTCCCCTCGTGCCTCATGGCGATGGCGCGGAGCGCGTGGTAGATCTGGACCGACTGCGCCTTGCTCCCGCCGAGGATCCGGGTGCCGTGATCGGGGTCCCAGCGGCTCGTCAGGTGGGTGTCGAGGGCCGAGAGGAACGACTTGCCGCACCCCCGGGAGCCGAGGATCAGGGCGACCCCCGGCCGTTTCAGGTGGATCGCCTCGAAGCATTCCCAGGCGGAATGGTGGTCGGTGCAGACCGCCTTGTCGGGGATCTTGATCCCCGTGTAGTCGCGGAGCCAGCGTCTGAGCTGGCCGGCTGTCTTCGGGCGGACGTTGCGGAGGTCGGCCTCCGGCATCGCCCCGGGCCTGGGGTTCACCTTCTTGGGCATGTTGATATTCACGGGGAGGGTGTTGAGCGGGGGGAGCGGGCTCGCCGCGCTCCGCGCCGGCGAGGCTGACCGATCATCTCATCGAAGGACGTTCGCGGGGCCTATTCTTCCTCCCTCTCCCTCCGGGAGAGGGCCGGGGTGAGGGTCGTCGCCGGTTGAGTGATGTCGTCGGAGCCCCTTCTTCGGGGCTACCTCCGATGCGGCGTCCCTTTCCCCGGCCCCGCTCCCAGGGGGAGAGGGGAGGAAGATCAGCCTATCCGCCCGTCGAGCGTCGCGAAGCGAAAGGTCCGGCGTCAGCCCGCGTATTTCGTCCGGAATTCCTTGACGATCGCCGCGATCCGCGAATGCGGCAGGTCGAAGACGTCCGCCAGCAATCGTTGCGAGGCGCCGTTCTGGCTGGCGATGAAGATGACCAGATTGCGCCGGAACTTCCAGCGACGGCCGACCGTGGCGTTCTCCGGCAGGGTCGGCACCGAGAAGGATGCGGATTCAACCTTGGACAGAAGGGCGTTGGCTGCCATGAGATCACCTTTTCGAGGAGCGGACGCCCTCAATCCCGGGGACGAGCGGCGGCCTGTTTTGACGGCCTTTGTTGGCCTTAAATCTTGTCCAGATAACGATTTTTGAAAATAGCTGGCGTTCAGTTTCGGGGCGGGCACCGCGTGAACCAATCTCCCCCGCCCTTCGATTACTATCGCCGTCTCGGCCGATCGCTAACACAGAATCCCGACGATACCGCGAGATCCGCGCCGACCCGTCGTCGGGGCGAATCGGAAAGATCGTGTGATATCCCGGCCCGAATCGGCGCGAACATGAAGGGCGAGGGCGTCATCTCGACGCTCTCGCCCTCGTCACCGACCGGGAACGCTCCTCGATGGCCCGCGTTTGGCTTCCCATGGGAGAGAGACCGACGACCCAGTCCAGCCCGGTCGGTTGGGTTCGGATTTTGCTAAGGCTCGGGGCCGAACCCAGCCCGATCGGTTGGGTTCGGATTTTGCGAAGGCCCGGGTCCGAACCCAGCCCGATCGGTTGGGTTCGGATTTCTCAGGGCGCGGCCTCCGCGGCCCCAGCGGGTCCGGGACCTCCGGACGTCGGGTTCGGATTTTTGGAGGGCCCGGTCGGATCAGGGCCGGGACGACCGGAGCCGCCAGCGCTGGAGCCGGAAGAGTCCTCGGCGGTCGAGCCAGGCCGCCTCCTCCTCGAACCCCGAGCGGTCGGCCAGCGAACGGAGCATCTCGGGGGTGTACTTGTGCGAGTTCTCGGTGTGGATCGACTCCCCCTCGTCGAACCGGGTCGTCAGCCCGGCGCCGGGGATGGCCACCTCCTGGGCCTCGCGGCTGACCAGGTGCATCTCGACCCGGCGGAGGTCGGCCCGGTAGCGGGCCCGGTGCTCGAACCGGCCGAGGTCGAACCGGCCGCCCAGCTCGCGGTTGATCCGTTCGAGGATGTTGAGGTTGAACCGGGCGGTCACCCCTCGGGCGTCGTCGTAGGCCGCTTCGAGCGCGGCCGGATCCTTGTCGAGGTCGGTCCCCAGGAGCAGGCGGTCGGCCGGGTCCATGCTGGAGGCCAGGAGCGAGAGCAGGTCGACGGCCTCGTCGGCCTCGTAGTTCCCCAGGCTGGAGCCGAGGAAGACGAACAGCTTGGGGCGGTCGAACCGCTCGACCACGCCGGCCAGGGCGTCGCGATAATTCGCCGCGAAGCCCGTCACCCGGAGGTCGGGGTAGGCCCGGACCAGCCCCTCGGCCGACTCTTCGAGGATCGTCTTCGAGACGTCGATCGGCACGTAATGGAGGGCCCCGTAGGCCCGGAGCGCCGCCTCGATCAGGCGGCGGGTCTTGGACGAGCTGCCGCTGCCCAGCTCGACCATCACGGGGTCGGCCAGCCAGCCGGCGACCATAGCGTCGGCGTGCTCTCCGAGGATGGCGTCCTCGGTCCGGGTCAGGTAATACTCGGGCAGGTCGCAGATCTGCTCGAAGAGTCGGGAGCCCTGGTCGTCGTAGAAGTAGCGACAGGGCAGGGTCTTGGGGCGAGACCGGAGGCCCGAGCGGACGGCGAGGGCGAAGGCGTCCGGCGCCTCTCCGGCGGATTCCCCGCCTTCAACGATCGCCAGGCGTCTGGGTCGGGCGGGCGGAGCGGCCTCGAATCGCAAGGATCACCTCGGTTGCGTTGTGTCCGGTCCCTTGGACGGGGGCCGGGGAATCTGCCTGATCCCCGACGGAGAGGATCCTCGCCCGCCATCGCATGCCGTCCGACTCGCGACGAGATCGAGGCCGGCGCCCTGACCGGGCGCCGGGCCGACTCTCACGCTATAGACGACCGGGGACGTCCGGGCAAGGGGCCGACGGCGGCCCCATTTTGCCAGCATCTCCGGTGCCAAGCGGCTGACACTCCCCGGCGAGAGGGCCCGGGGAGTCAGCATTGTAGTCGGGCCGTCCACCCCCGGCGTCCCGGCTCCCTCCGGGCCGATCGGCCGGGGTTGGCGAGGGTGACGGTCGCCCGATCACCCCTCGGGCGGGAGCCGGCGGATTCGCTTGTGCATGTGGACGTTCACCGAGTCGTAGGGATGGGCGAGGTTTCCGGTGTCGAAGATCGAGCGGATGCACTCGACGTCCTCGGCCCCCAGCGCGTTGGTGAACATCGAGCGGAAATATTCCACGCCCTGATGCGAGGGCTGGAATCGCTTGGGGTCGTAGAAGGCGACCGGGAGCGGGCGGGCGTGGATGACGCCCCAGCGGTCGCGGAGCTTGTTGGCGTCCATGCTGTCGAGCTGGAAGCCGCCGTCCCGGCTCTGGAGGGTGGCCACGCAGTTGTGGTAGCCGTCGAGCAGCAGCTCGACCGCCTTGCCGCCGAGCTGCGAGCCGAAGAACCGGTCGAACTGGATCGGCCGGCCGCCGCGCTGGGTGTGGCCGATCTTCCGGACGAAGATGGCGGCGTTGGCGCTCTCGTTCCGACGCTGGCGGGTGAAGTAGGCGTCGCCGATCTCCTCGGCCAGGAGCCGCTTGACCGCCTCGGCGGCCCCGGTGTACTGGACGTTGCCGGCCGGGTCGTGGGTGGCGACCTTCGAGCCGAGGATGTCGCCGTCGACGTCGGTGATCCCCTCCGAGACGCAGATGACCGCGTGCTTCTGGACGTCGAGGACGGAGATGACCTTCTCGACCAGCGGTCCCGGGTCGACCGGCGACTCGGGCACGAGGATGACGTCGGGCTGGCCGTAGGCCGTCCCCAGCGCGATCATCCCGCAGTCGCGGCCCATCACCTCGATGATCGCGATCCGGCGATGGCTCTCGGCCGTGGTCCTGATCCGCTGGACGCTCAGCGACGAGACGTAGACCGCCGTGGCGTAGCCGGGCGTCACGTAGTTGACCATCTCGTCGAGGCCGAACTCCCGGTTGGGCCTCTTCTTGTAGCGATAGCCCCGGGGCCCTGCGTCGGGCTCGCGGGCGTATTCGTTCGGCTCGTCGGGGTAGTTCAGGCCGAGGTCGTTGTCGATCGTCTTGGGGGCGAGGACCGTGGGCAGGAAATTGCTCAGGGGCTGCATGCCGTTGAGCGTGCCGTCGCCGCCGACGCAGATCAGGCCGTCGATGTCCAGTCGCTTGAGCCGGTGGGCGACCCGGGCGATGGTCTCCAGGTCGTCGCCGTCGACGTAGTCGCGCGAGGCTCCCAGGATCGTGCCGCCCATGGTCGCGTCGAGCTCGGGGATCTTCTGGAACAGCGGGTTCAGGTGGACGTGCGGCACCTCGTGGTTCAGCAGGCCGCTGAACCCCTTGATGATGCCGTAGACCTCCACCCGGGCCTTGTTGGCGCGCTCCACGGCGCCTTCGATCGTCGCGTTCAGGGCCGGGGTATCGCCCCCCGCGGTGAGGATGCCGATCCGCTTCATCGTGGTTGCCTTCGTCCGGTTTGGACCGATCGCGGAGCGTCCCGAGCTGGAGAGGGGGAGCGGGAGTCCGAAGTCTATACGAGGGTCAAGCTGGGTCCGCCTTCGAGCTGCACGACGTCTCCCAGGGCCATCTGCCGGCGCTTCCGGAGTTCGACCTCCCCGTTGACGCGCACCATCCCGTCGGCGATGAGGGCCTTGGCCTCCCCGCCGTGGGCGACCCACCCGGAAAGTTTCAGGACCTGCGTCAAGTTGATCGGGCGATCACCGACGTTCAACGGTTCCGTCATTGGCCTCACTCGTCCGCTTCATCTCGGCCTCGACCGCCGGCAGGACCACGGGGAGGGACTTCTCGCCGGCCGCGACGGCGTCCCTGGCCTCGGCGATGAACGGCGCCAGGGCATCGCGGGCCTCCGAGGGCAGGACCGGCCCGACGGCGTTCATCACGCCGCCCACCAGCTTGCCCGAGGGGCTGGAGAAGATCGGGTCGCGCATCGACGGGGCCAGACTCACCACGAAGAATGTCGCCACCACGCCGATCAGGGCCCCTTCCAGCCCGCCGAGGACCATCCCCAGGTGCCGGTCGAACGCTTCGAACTGCAGCCGCTTGAGGATCGCCCGGAAGATCCAGGCCACCAGGAAGATCCCCCCCGAGACGCCCGCGTAGATGGTCAGCATCGCCAGCGCCCGCGCGACCTCCGGGGTGCCCGGGAAGTGCGGAGCGAGCTGGATCGAGAGCTGGTGAGAGGCCATGTACCCCACGATCAACGAGGCGATGCTGGCCAGTTGCCAGGTCACGCCTCGCCAGGCCCCCCAGACCATCCCCGCCACCAGAATGCCGGCCATCGCCGCGTCGTAGATCGTCAGAGTCATCCTGACCTCCCGGTCAATCATCAAGGGGACCGATCGTCCTTGGTCCACCCTTACTCTACCGGCGGGGGCCCGAATCTCAAAGCGGGGAATCGGCAAAACGCGGCGACTTGTGAAGGATCGAGGAAAGACGGGGTGCCCCTCCCGGTTTTGGAGTTCGTAGGGGACGCTTCGCGTCCCGTCCGCCAGGACACCCCGCGTCCCATCCGCCGATCGGATGCCTCGGGACGCGAAGCGTCCCCTACAAGATCCGAGACCACTCGCCATTCGAGAGACGACCTGCCAGCAAGGTCCAAAATCGGGAGCGGCACCCGGAAAGACGTCTCCGTCTTGCGAAGACCGATCATCCGTGCGATCTTCGACGGTGGAACTGCCCTTTTCAACGAGGCCGGGGACCTCATCCCTCCCGGGCGGAGACCCACTCATGGCGACAACGATCGACATCCGGGAACTGGCGGACAGGTTCGCCGAATTCGTCGCGAAGGCGGCCGAGACGGGCGAGGTGATCGTGACCGATCGGGGCACTCCCAGGGCCCGCCTCCTGCCGCTCTCCCCGCGGAAAAGTCGGCTCGCGGGCCTTCATGCCGGGGCCATTCAGGCCCAAACGGATTTCGACGCCCCGCTGCCGGACGAATTCTGGACCGGCCAGCCGTGAGGGCCCTGCTCGACACTCACACCTTCATCTGGTGGGACGGAGAGCCTTCGCGACTTTCTCCGAGAGTCCTGGCCCTGCTCCAGGATCCTTCGTGTGAAGTCCTGCTGAGCGTCGTCAGTCTATGGGAGATGCTGATCAAGTCGCAACTGGGCAAGATGACGATCCGGCTCCCCTTGGCCGAGATCGTCGCCCAGCAGGTGGACAACGGCCTGACTGTCCTCCCCGTCACCATATCGATGGTGACGGGGAGGACAGTCAGGCCGTCGATCATGTCCTCGACCTGGAAGGATTGCCTGCCGTACACAAGGACCCGTTCGATCGTCTCCTGATCGCCCAGGCTCGCGTCGAGGGGGCGGTCCTGCTGAGCGTGGATCAGGTCTTCTCCCAATATCCGGTGCCGCTCATCTGGTGAGCTTCGAGGATTCGCCAGGCTGGGAAATTCGCCCCGAGGTGGCGATGCAAGAGAGGATACATGGCAACACGAAAAATCGTCAAGTAAATAACAATTCACGCTATTAAATTAAAAGCGACTATCTGACACCGATGAATCCTCAAAGAATCCTCGGCTCCAGCGGCATGGCGTCCGCCAGGAGGTCGCCGGGCGGGAGCGGGTGGGCGAGCCCTTCGGTCGATCCGAGCCGGGCGAGGTAGTCGACCATGCATTCGGCCACGGGCCTCATGAGGCCGGGCAGGAGGGATTCGAGCCGGGGCGAGAGCAGGCCGCCGGAGAGCGGCCGGGGGGCCCCCTGGCCGAGTTCGGCGGTGGTCTTGCCGACGATCAGGCCCGGGTCGAGGCCGAATCCGCGGGCCAGGGCCCGCGCGAAGTGGACCCGGTCCATCACCTCGGGCCCGGCGACGTGGATCAGGCCCGAGAGGCCCAGCTCGACGAGGTCGATGACGGCCCTCGCGACGTCGGGGCCGTAGCTCGGGTTCGAGACCTGGTCGGAGGGGCATTCCAGCGTCTTGCCGCTCGAGAGGGCCTTCGCCAGTTGATACGAGAAGTTCTTCCCCTGCCGCTCCGGCCCGTAGACCCAGGAGGTCCGGACGGTCAATTGCGAGCCGCCCAGGGCCTCGGCCAGGGCGTGCTCGGCCTCCAGCTTGGACTTCCCGTAGGCCGAGAGGGGGTTGGTGGGGCTCTCCTCGGAGAACGGGCCGGCCACGCCGTCGAAGACGTAATCGGTCGAAAAATAGACGAACTTCGACCCGAATTCGGCTGCGACCTTCGCCAGGTTCAGGGGCTGCTCGACGTTGGCCGACCGGGCTTTGGCCGGGTCGCGCTCGCAGCCGTCGACCCAGGTGAACCCGGCGGGGTAGAAGACGACGTCGGGCTTCTGATCGCGGAGCCAGGCGGCGGAAGCCTCCAGGTCGGCGGCGTTCAGGGGGACCAGGCCGGGGAAGCTGACGGTGGCGTAAGTCCCGACGGCCTCGTGACCCCGTTCGACCAGGGTCCGGAGGAGCCAGCCGCCGATCTGCCCCGACCCGCCGACGACGACCGCTCGAAGTGGCATCAGTGGAACCCTTTCCGTCGGTGCTTGCTGTAGCGCTGGAGCGAGTCCTCGATGATCGGCAGGGCGACGTCCGACGACTGGATCTCGTCGACCTCGACCGACTTGCCCTCCAGGAGCTTGTAGTCCTGGAAGAACCGGCGGAGCATCATCAGCCGGTGCGGCGGCAGCTCGTGGGCCTCGCGGAAGCTGTTGAACTCGGGGTCGCCGACGGCGACGGCCAGGATCTTGTGGTCGGGCTTGCCGGTGTCGAGCATCGTCATCAGGCCGATCGCCCGGGCCGTCACCAGGGTCATCGGCGCGACGGCCTCCTGGCAGAGCACCAGGACGTCGAGCGGGTCGTCGTCCTCGGCGTAGGTCTGGGGGATGAAGCCGTAGTTGGCCGGATAGTAGACGGCCGAGTAGAGCACGCGGTCGAGCCGGAGGAGCCCGGTCTTCTTGTCCAGCTCGTACTTGACGCTCGACCCCATCGGGATCTCGACCAGGGCGTTGAACTCTCGGGGGAGGTTCTCGCCCGGGGTGACGTCGTGCCAGGGGTGCAGCATCTTATTGGAGCCTTCGGCGTCGAGGGGGTCCGGGCCGGGTGTCGTCTCGCCAGTGCGGGGCCGATTATAGCAAATCCCGGGGCGATCACCAGCCGATCGGGTCGCCCCGGATCACCGGGCGCCGGCCTGGATCACCAGGCCGCCGATCACGATCAAGGCCAGGCCGATCCAGGTCGACGCCGGGATGGCCTCCCGGAACCAGAATCGGCCCGCCAGGACGCTTGCCAGGGCGAAGACGGCGACGTAGGCCCCCAGGAGCCGGGAGAAGTCCCAATTCACCAGGTTGACGACCAGTCCATAGACGGCCAGCATCAGGCAGCCGGCCAGGACCGAAGGCCACCCCCGGCCCCGGAGCCCTTCGCGGATGAAGGCGTCGCCGCCGACCTCCAGCAGGGCCGCCACGACGAAGATGATGAGGATTGGCGCGCTGGACGTTCCGATT
>JAJYDH010000275.1 GCA_021777685.1 Planctomycetota bacterium
CCGCGAGGCCGGGCCGGACCTGCTGGCCCTGGTGGTCGATGGCAAGGGGAGCGCGGCGAGCCGGGCCGACGCGATCAAGGCCCTCGAAAAGCTCCAGGACCCGAAGCTCGCCGACGCCGTCGAGGCAGCGGTCGGGTCGAAGGACGGCGTCGTCCGGTCGGAAGGGCTCCGGGTCCTGGCGAAGCTCAGCCCCGAACGGGCCATCCCGGCGCTGGCGAAGGTGCTCGACGCCGGCTCGACCCCCGAGAAGCAGAAGGCGCTCGAAGTCCTCGGAGGGTTTGACCGTCCCGAAGCCGACGCGATCCTGGCGAGCTGGCTCGACCGGCTCGCGAAGAAGCAGGTCCCGGCGACGATCGAGCTGGAACTGCTCGACGCCGCCGGCAAGCGGAAGTCGGCCGAGGGCAAGGACCGGCTGTCCCGCTATGAGGCCGATCGTCCCAAGGACGGCCCGCTGGCCGGGCATCATGCCGAGCTGGAAGGCGGCGACCCGGCGCGCGGGCGGAAGATCTTCCGCGACAACGCGGCCGTTTACTGCGTCCGATGCCACAAGGTGAAGGGCCAGGGCGGCGAGGTCGGGCCCGACCTGACCGACATCGCCAAGCGCCAGCCGCGCACCTACCTGCTCGAAGCGCTGGTCGCGCCCAACCAGGCGATCGCCCAGGGGTTCGAGTCGGTCATCGTGGCGAAGACCGACGGGACGGTCGTGACGGGCGTGCTCAAGTCGGAGGACGACAAGACCCTCAGGCTGATGACCGCCGAGGCCAAGCTGATCGAGGTCCCCAAGGCCGACATCGACGAGCGCAAGCGAGGAAACTCGGCGATGCCCGACGACCTCCACAAGAAGCTGACCCGGGCCGAGATCCGCGACCTGGTGGAGTTCCTGGCGAGGTTGAAGTGAATTGAATCGAAGAGATTTGAACCGCCAAGACGCCAAGGTCGCCAAGAGGAAGAAGAGGCAAAGAGAGGTGAGGAGGAGGAGATTCGGAGAGATTTCAGGCATTTCTCTTCTCCTCTCTCTTCTTCCTCTTGGCGACCTTGGCGTCTTGGCGGTTCAATTCTTCTCTTCTCCTCGGTTCGAACCCACCATGCCCGACCCGCTCGCCTGGATTGATGAAGCGGCCGACGCCTGGGCCCGTCGCGGGCTGGGGCGGGGGCTGGTCGCGCTGGGGGGGGCGACTCCTGGGCGGGTCTCGCGGGATGGTCGGGTCCTGCTGAACTTCGCTTCGAATGATTACCTGGGTCTGGCCTCCGACCCTCGGGTGGTCGAGGCGGCCTGTTCGGCGGCTCGAAAGCATGGGTGGGGGTCGGGGGCTTCGCCCCTGGTCTCGGGCTGGCGCGAGCCTCACGAGGAGCTGGCGGCGGCCCTGGCGGACTTCGAGCGGGTCGAGTCGGTCGCGCTCTTTCCGACCGGGTTCGCGGCGAACCTGGGGGCGATCGTCGCCCTCGTCGGGCCCGGGGATGCGGTCTACCTCGACCGATTGAACCACGCCTGCCTGATCGACGGGGCGCGGCTCTCGGGGGCGCGACTCCGGGTCTATCCGCACAACGACTCGAATCGGCTGGAAGCGATCCTGACGCGCGACCGGGGCCGGTTCCGGCGGTCGTTGATCGCGACCGACGGCGTCTTCAGCATGGACGGGGACGTGGCCCCGCTGGCCGATCTGGCGGACCTCGCCTCACGGTTCGGCGCGATGCTGCTCGTCGACGAGGCGCACGGGACGGGCGTCCACGGGCCGGACGGGCGGGGCGCGGCCGAGGCTTGCGGCGTGGCGGGGCGGGTGGACGTGAAGGTCGGGACGCTTTCGAAGGCGCTGGGGTCGGTCGGCGGGTTCGTCGCGGGCTCGCGTCGGCTGATCGGGTGGCTCGTCAACCACGCACGTCCTATGATCTACTCGACGGCCCCGCCGCCGTCGGCCGCCGCCGCCGCTTCGATGTCGCTGGCGATCCTCCGCGCCGAGCCCTGGCGAAGGGCCAGGCTCTGGGAGCTGGCCGGGACGCTCCGCGACGCTCTTCCCGGGCTGGGATTGCCGGCCCCCGGGCCGGGCGGCCCGATCGTGCCGGTGGTCCTGGGCGGGCCGGACGCGGCCGTCGGCCGCTCGGCGAGGCTGCTCGATCGCGGCTGCCTGGTCCCGGCGATCCGACCGCCGACCGTCCCCGAGGGGACCGCCCGGCTCCGGATCAGCCTGACCGCCGCGCACGACCGGGCCGACCTCGACCGGCTGATCGCCGCGCTGGGCGAGGGGTGACGGGCCGAGGTTCCGCGCCCGGTCCCCCCCGTGCCGGGTTCGTCCGACAAGCGGCTTAACGAACCGTCGATCAGGTCGTAAGATAGCAGGCTGGCCGATCGCGAGGACGACCGCCCCCGGCCTCCCACCCCCGGAGGATCGCCGAAGATGCCGACTCCCGACGACCCAAGCGAGATGGAGGCCCCGATGACGCGGGCCCTGTTCGCGACCGACGTCGACGACGGCGCGGACGGGACGGCCGCCGATCCCGACGGGACCATGGAGGAGTCGACCCAGCGGATGACGGCCCGGGCCGAGAGGTCCGAACCCGGCCCGAGGCAGGGCGGCGGGTCGAACCCGACCCACGGCTCGATCTCCGCGTGGACGAGCGGCAGCGGGGGCGGCACGGGGCCGGGCGCCCGGGGGATCTTCGGCAAGATCGAGCCGGGGCAGACCCTCTATTCGAAGTACCTGGTGCTCAAGAAGCTGGGCAGCGGGGCGATGGGCGAGGTCTGGCTCGTCCGCCACGCCACGCTCAAGAGCGAGCACGCCCTCAAGGTGATCGTGCCGAATTTCGCCACCAACCCGGTGGCCCTGATGCGGTTCAAGCGCGAGTTCGAGGTCATGGCCTCGCTCCGCCACGAGCACGCCGTCACGATCTACGACGCCTGCATCGACGACGACGGCGGCTACATCGACATGGAGTTCGTCAACGGCCAGACGATCCACGAGGTCCTCTCGGCCGCCCGAAACCGCGCCGACCTCGACCCGTCGGCCCCGCTGATGCCGCTCGAATGGATCGTCCGGGTCCTGGACCAGCTCTGCGACGTCCTCCAGGTCGCCCACGAGAAGGGGATCGTCCACCGCGACCTCAAGCCCAGCAACATGATGCTCCTGGGCGACCGGCGTCGCGAGTACCTCAAGGTGCTCGACTTCGGCATCGCGAAGGTCCGCGACGACCCCGAGAGCGCCGCGGGGCGCGACCAGGAGGAGAACGAGAACAAGACGCAGGGGTTCATCGGCACCCCCTCCTACGGGAGCCCCGAGCAGGCGATGGCCGTGGTGGACGTCGACGGCCGGGCCGACCTGTACTCGGTCGGCATCATGCTCTACGAGTTCATCACCGGCCGGCTGCCGTTCCGGGGCAACCACTGGCAGGTGATGAGCCAGAACGCCACCGCCCCGCCGCCGCCGTTCGTCGAGACGAACCCGAGCCTCCGGCCGATGCCGGAGGTCGAGCACGCCGTCCTCCGGGTCCTGGCCAAGGACCGCGAGAAGCGGCCCCAGACCGCCCGAGAGCTGTTCGAGGAGTTCCGGAGCGCCGTCGAGGCGATCCTGCCCCCCGGCTCCCCCGGCATGACGCCCCCGACGTGGGAGGCCGTTTCGTACCATAAGCCTTCGGCCCCTCATTCGACGACGCCGACCCTGCTGCCGACCGAGATCGACCGCTCGAACGCGCATCATGCGCATGCGCACGTCCCCGAGACCCTCATGGGCGAGGCCCTGGCGCCCTCCCTCGGCAAGCACCCGGCGGCCGAGCGCTCGACCGAGTTCGGCGGGGCCATCGCCGAGCCCGAGGCGGCCGGACGGTCGCGGGCCGGGATGCTTTTGGCGGCGTTGCTCGCCTCGTGCGTGGCGATCGGCCTGGTCGCGGCGTTCATCGTCGGCAGGAAGGGCTCGCCGCCCGTCGTCGACCCGATCAAGACGCCCAAGCTCCGCGAGGCCAGGTTCGTCGACTACTGGCCCGAGGACTACGTCGCGGTGACCGGCTACGGCGAGGACAAGGTCTGGCCGGACAAGGTCCGCCGGACGACCGACCAGGTCTATTTCGTGCCGTTCGCCGAGGGGGTCTACCTGCCCGAGGGGTACAAGGCCGAGGACCCGACCGTTCTCGTCGACGGCTGGCCCCGGGTGATCGTCCGCGACAAGATCCGCTTCCTTCGAATTCAGGGCGGCAAGGAATGGGTCATGGGCGCCTGGGACGCGCCCGCCGAGTCCCAGCAGGCCGACACGCCCGCCCATCCCGTCGTCCTCTCCGGCTTCTACATGCAGGAGACCGAGGTCACCAACGGCCAGTACATGGATTATCTGCAAGCGACCGAGAAGGCAAGGCCGGCCGAGTGGATGGCGAATTTCAACGAGCTCAGGCGGAACGCCCAGGATCTGGCCGTGGACCATCCCGCCGTCTTCCTCTCCCGGAAGATGGCCCTGGCGTTCGCCGACTTCATGGATGGGAATCTCCCCACCGAGGCCCAGTGGGAGTTCGCCGCCCGGTCGCGGGGCGAGAACAACCGCTACGTCTGGGGGAGCGAGCCTCGTCCGAGTCAGGATATCGCCAACGTCAACCGGATCGACGCCTTGACAACTTCGCCGGTCAAGCGGTACGAGAAGGACAGGACCCGCGAAGGTCTCTTCGACATGAACGGCAACGTCCAGGAGATGTGCCGGGATGCGTGGGAGCCTTACAAGCAGACCAGGAATCTGTCCCTGATCGACCCCTGCGCGGTCCCCAGCGGCTCCAAGCCCCCCGAATTCGCGATCCGGGGGGCGAGCTACAATTCCCTGCCCGAAGAATGCTCGACGACCCGGCGCGACGACCGCAGGTCCGAGACCGACATGATCGAGAACCTGGGCTTCCGCCTCGTCATCGAGTGCCCCGATGCGCGGAGGAAACCGTGACAGATGAGCGGGCGCAAACGGATGACCATTGGGGGTGACTCTTGATCCAACGATTCAACGCGAGGTCGATCGGCCATCTGATCCTGGCCTCGGTCGTGGCGGCCTCGACCCTCGGGGCCGGCCAGGCATCGGCCGCCGAGGCGAAGCGGCCGAACATCCTGTTCATCTTCAGCGACGACCACGCCTATCAGGCCATCGGCGCGTACAACGACCCCCGGCGGCTCGTCGAGACTCCCCAGATCGACCGGATTGGCCGGGAAGGGATGCGGTTCGACCGCTGCATCGTGCCCAACTCGATCTGCGGGCCGAGCCGGGCGTCGGTCCTGACCGGGAAATATTCGCACCGGAACGGCTTCTACAACAACTCAAACAGTCGGTTCGACGGCGCGCAGCCGACCTTCCCCAAGATGCTCAGGGCCGCCGGCTACCAGACGGCCCTGATCGGCAAGTGGCACCTCGTCTCCGACCCCTCGGGATTCGACGAGTGGCAGATCCTCCCCGGCCAGGGGGTGTACTACAACCCGCCGATGATCCACAACGGCGAGCGGGTGAAGCACGAAGGCTACACCACCGACCTCATCACCGACTTCAGCCTCGAATGGCTCAAAAAACGCGACAAGTCGAGGCCATTCCTGCTGATGGCCCAGCACAAGGCGCCCCACCGCGAGTGGTCGCCGCCCGCCCGGCACCTCGGCCACGACGGCGACCGGGTCTATCCCGAGCCCGAGACCCTCTTCGACGACTACTCAGGCCGGGGTAAGGCCGAGCACGACCAGGACATGACCATCGCCGCGACGATGACCCCGCACGACCTCAAGCTCACCCCGCCCCAGGGCCTCACGCCCGATCAACTCGCCGCCTGGAACGCCTACTACGAGCCCAGGAACGCCGCCTTCAAGAAGGCGAATCCCCAGGGCAAGGACCTGGTCCGCTGGAAGTATAATCGCTACATGCACGACTACCTCGGCTGCGTGAAGGCGGTCGACGACAGCGTCGGCCGGCTCCTGAAGTACCTCGACGACGAAGGGCTGGCCGACAATACCATCGTCGTCTACACATCCGACCAGGGGTTCTACCTCGGCGAGCACGGCTGGTTCGACAAGCGGTGGATCTTCGAGGAATCGCTCCGGTCCCCCCTGCTCGTCCGCTGGCCCGGCGTGACCAAGCCCGGCACGTCGAGCCCGAGGCTGGTGTCGAATATCGACTTCGCCGAGACCTTCCTCGAAGCCGCCGGCCTGCCGATCCCCGAAGACATGCAGGGGCGGAGTCTCGTCCCGCTCCTCAAGGGCCAGGAGCCGGCCGACTGGCGGAAGTCGTTCTATTACGAGTATTACGAGTACCCCCAGCCCCACCACGTCCGGCCCCATCACGGCGTCGTGACCGACCGACACAAGCTTGTCCGCTTCACAGGCGACGTCGACTACTGGGAGCTGTTCGACCTCAAGACCGACCCGCACGAACTGCGGAACGTCCTCGACGACCCGGCGAACGCGAAGGTCGTCGCCGAACTCAAGGCCGAACTCGCCCGGCTCCGGTCCGACCTCAAGGTCCCCGACGAGCCTCCCCCGGAGGCGTCCGGCCGGAACACCCGCCCGGCGGCGAAGAAGGCGGCCCGATGAAAATCGTGACGATTCCAGGCTCGTTCAGGCGAATCGCCGCGATCCTTGCTCTGCTCGCGGTGTCCGGCGTCAATGCCGACGCCGCTGGCCCGATCCCGCTGGTCGACCTGGTCGGGCGGACCGAGGGCCGGGTGATCGTCGATCGGGAGCCCGGCCAGTACCTCGGGCACCCGACCACGGTCCTGCTCGAGGACGGCCGGACGATCCTCGCGGCCTATCCCAAGGGGCACGGCAAGGGGAGCATCATCCTCAAGCGGAGCACCGACGGCGGCCTCACCTGGTCCGACCGCCTGCCGACGCCGCCGAGCTGGGCGACCTCGAAGGAGACGCCGACGATCCATCGGGTCGTCGACACGGCGGGCAAGAAGCGGCTCATCCTCTTCTCGGGCCTCTACCCGATCCGCGAGTCCGTCAGCGAGGACGACGGCGCAACTTGGACGACGCTCGCCCCGATCGGCGACTTCGGCGGGATCGTGGCGATGGCCAGCGTCGAGCGGTTGAAGGACGGCCGATACCTCGCCCTCTTCCACGACGACGGCCGATACTTCCGAAATTCGGGCAAAGCCTCGAAGTTCCAGGTCTTCAAGACGATCTCGAAGGACGGCGGCCTGACCTGGGGCGAGCCCCAGGTGATCGCCGAGGACCCGAAGCTCCACTTCTGCGAGCCCGGCCTCGTCCGATCGCCCGACGGCCGGCAGGTCGCGGTCCTCCTCCGCGAGAACAGCCGCCAGCGGCACGCCTTCGTCATCACCTCCGACGACGAAGGGCGGACCTGGACGACCCCCCGGGAGCTGCCGGCCTCGCTCACCGGGGACCGCCACGTCGGCAAGTACGCCCCCGACGGCCGCCTTTTCCTCTCGTTCCGCGACATGGCACCCGATAGCCCGACCAAGGGGGACTGGATCGGCTGGGTCGGCACCTACGAGGACGTCGTCGCCGCCCGGGACGGCCAGTACCGCGTCCGGTTCATGGACAATCACCACAGCTTCGACTGCGCCTATACCGGGGTGGAAGTCCTCCCCGACGGCACGTTCGTCGTCACGACCTATGGCCACTGGGATGAGGGAGCGCCGCCCTATATCGTCGCCGAGCGATTCAAGCTCGCGGAATTGGACCCATTGGTCAAGGGTCGTCCCTGAGCGTCAGAACAGCCGCAACTGGCCGGACTTCGGCCTCGGCGGGCGGAACTTCGACGAGTCCAGCGGCGGCAGCCCCCCGTCGAGCCCGTGCCTCTTGTGGAAGAGGCGAAACAGGTCGGCGATCCGCCCGGCCAGCTCGCCGGTGCCGGTCATCCGCGAGCCGAAATCCGGGTCGTTGAGCCGGCCCCCCCGGACTTCGCGGAGCCGGTCGAGCACCTTCTTCGCCCGCCCCGGCTGTTCCCGTTCCAGCCATTCCCGGAAGACGGGCGCGACCGTCAGCGGGAGCCGGAGGAGGTTGAAGGCCGCCGAGGTCGCCCCGGCCTCCTTCGAGGCGGCCAGGATCGCCGGGATCTCGGAGTCGTTGAGCCCGGGGATCACCGGGGCGACCAGGACCCTGACCGGCACGCCGGCGTCCGCGAGGGCGCGGGCCGCGCGGAGTCTCGCCGCCGGCGTGCTGGTCCGGGGCTCCATCGACCGCGCCAGCGAGGGGTCGAGCGTGGTGATGCTCAGATTGACGTGGACGAGCCCCCGGGCGGCCATCGGGCCGAGAAGGTCCAGGTCGCGGGCGACCAGGGCGTTCTTGGTGATGAGCATCATCGGCTGATTTGCCTCGCTCGCCACCTCCAGGCAGCGGCGGGTCAGCCGATAGTCCCGCTCGGCCGGCTGGTAGCAGTCGGTGACGCCCGACACGGCGATCGGCTCGGGGACCCATCCGTCGCGGCCGAGGAACTCCCGGAACAGCTCGGGGGCGTCCTCCTTGACCATGATCTTCGACTCGAAGTCGAGCCCGGCGTTGAAGCCCAGGTATTCGTGGGTCGGCCGGGCGAAGCAATAGCTGCACCCGTGCAGACAACCCCGGTACGGGTTGATGCTG
>JAJYDH010000276.1 GCA_021777685.1 Planctomycetota bacterium
TCGATGCACTCCTGCCGCATTCCTGTCGGTGGTTCAACGGCCCATGACCTCGGCCGTCAGCCTTCCGGCCTTGACGGCGTCGCCGGGCCGGCCGACGAGCCGAGGCCGTGGGTCGGGTCGACCGGGTCTTTGTCTTTCTTCAGCTCCTCGATCATGGCGTCGACCTTCTCCGGGGTGAGCGGCCCGAAGATCCGGCCGTCGTCGGCGAGGGCGGCGGGGGCGAAGTCGCAGATCCCCAGGCACTCGGCGAACTCGACGGTCAGCTTGCCGTCGGGGGTGGTCTGGCCCGACCGGACGCCGAGCTTCTTGCAGGCGTGCTCCAGCATCTCGTCGCCGCCGGTGATCATGCACGAGAGCGACCGGCAGATCCAGACCCGGACGTCGCCGATGGGCGCCTGGGGGAAGAAGCCGTAGAAGCTCATCGTGTCGTGGACCTCGGCCGGCGTGATCTCGAGGATCTCGGCGATCTCGGCCATGGCCTGGTACGGCACGCAGCGGAAGTACTCGTGGACGATGTGCAGGGCCGGCAGCGTGACCGCCCGCTTGTTCGGGTACCGGGGGATGAACGCCCGGATCTTGTCCCGGATCGCCTCGGAGAGCATCGGCGTCGTCACGTCGGAGGCCATCGGTCGGGGTCCCTCTCAGGCGCTCATCTCAGATCTGAGATTTCAAATCTGAGATCTCGAATCTCGAATTCGGGCAGGGATGCGGGCTCAGCTCAGCGGTCCAGCTCGGCGGCGATGATGTTGATGCTGCCCAGGACGGCCACGATGTCGGCGATCAGGTGGTCCTTGATGATGTGGGGGAACACCTGGAAGTGGATGAACGAGGGGGGCCGGGTCCGGGTCCGCCAGGCGGTCTGGCTGCCATCGGAGACGATGTAATAGCCCAGCTCGCCGTTGGGGCTCTCGATCGCGGCGTAGACCTCGTTGACGGGCGACTCCATCCCCCGGTTGGGCATGATCAGCTCGAAGTGCTGGATCAGCCCTTCCATGCTGTTGTAAGACGTCCCCTTGTCGGGCAGGGGGAACTTCTCGGCGATCGGCACATTGACCGGGCCGCTCGGGAGGTTCTCGATCGCCTGCTTGACGATCCCCATGCTCTGGTAGATCTCTTCGAGCCGGACCTGGAACCGGGCGTAGCTGTCCCCCTCGGTGGCGTAGGGGACCTGGAAGTCGAAGTCGGGGTAGGCGAGGTACGGCTCGTCCTTGCGGATGTCGTAGATCACGCCGCTGGCCCGGGCGAGGGGGCCGGTGCAGCAGAGCGAGATCGCGTCTTCTTTCGTCAGGACGCCGATCCCCCGGACGCGGTCGAGGAAGATCCGGTTCCGGAGGACGAGCTTCTCCAGGTCGGACAGGGCCTTGGGGAGGCCGGCGAGGACGGTCCTGATCCGGCCGATGACCCGGTCGTTGAAGTCCTGCATCACGCCGCCGACGCGGGTGTAGCCCGGGTGGAAGCGATAGCCCGACATCTCCTCGTAGACGTTGTAGATCAGCTCGCGCTGGTTGAAGCAGAAGAGGAACGCGGTGAACGCCCCCAGGTCGAGCGCCGCGGCGCCGACGCAGAGGAGGTGGTCGCTGATCCTGGCCAGCTCGCCGATGATGACCCGGATGTACTGGCACCGCTTGGTCAGCTCGATGTCGAGGAGCTTCTCGACGGCGTGGTGCCAGGCCACCTCGTTCATCGGCGGGCTGATGTAGTTCTTGCGGTCGACGATCGTGACGTACTGGTTGAAGTTGAGGTGCTCGCCGAGCTTCTCGAATCCTGAGTGGAGGTAGCCGATGTCGGGCGTGGCCTTGACGATCCGCTCGCCGTCAAGCTCCAGGATCAGCCGGAGGGTCGTGTGGGTCGCCGGGTGTTGCGGCCCGAAGTTGAGCGTCCAGTGGAATTCCTTCCGCTCGGACCCGACCTCGGTTTCCATGTCGTCGAGCAAGTTGGCCGGCATAGGTCTTGGCACCTGCGTTGGGCGGCGAGTCGTCCTGGGCGATTTCTGGGATTCATCCCGAGATCCGGCGGGCGGACCTCAAGAATCGCGGTCGGGTGGCGAATCCACTCAGGATTCGTCGCGGGTCAGCCGGGGGAAGTTGTGCCGTTCGCCCCGGCCACGGAGCGGGTAGTCCTTCCGGAGCGGGAAGGCGGCGAACTCCTCGGGCATCAGGATCCGGCGGAGGTCGGGATGGCCGGCGAACTTGATCCCGTACATGTCGAAGACCTCGCGCTCCATCCAGCCGGCCCCCATCCAGAGCGGGACGGCCGAGGGGATGGTCGGGTCGGGGTCGCTGACGCCGACCTTGAGGATCAGCCGCTCGTGCGTGTCGCGGTTGAGCAGGGCGTAATGGACCTCGAACCTGGGCTTCGCCTTGTCGCGGCCGGGATAGGCGAGATAATCCGTCCCGCCGACCTCGAGGAGCGAAAAGCCGCATTCATCCCGGAGCGTGGTCAGGGCCGGGATGAGCTGGTCGGGCGACAGGTAGACCCGCGTGTTGTCGCGGAACTCCGAGGTGGAGAACGCCCCGTCGCCGAGCGTTCGGGTCAGCGTCGCGAGGGTCTGGGCGTGGGGATCGGTGGCTGTCGTCGCGGCCTCGGTCACGTCTGGTCCCTCGGGAGAATCACGCGGGTCTCGTTCGAACCCGACCACGCCTCACTTGGTCTCGTCGCGGCCCAGCAGGCCGGTCCCGCCCGGGAGCCGATAGCCGAACCGGGCCTCGTCGCCGCGCTCCTCGGCCAGGGCCAGGCCGGCGGGCAGCATCTGCTTCTCCAGGATCATCTTCTCGCGCTCTTGCAGCTCGGGCAGGCCATTGTTGCCGAAGAGGGTGCCCCCCTTCTGGATCTTGGCCTGGAGGTCCATCAGGGCCCGGATGATCTGCTCGGGCCGGGGCGGGCAGCCGGGGATGTAGACGTCGACCGGCATGAAGCGGTCGACCCCCTGCACGACGGCGTAGGTGTCGAAGATCCCGCCGGTCGAGGCGCAGGCGCCCATGCTGATGCACCACTTGGGCTCGGGCATCTGGAGCCAGATCCGCTGGAGGACCGGCATCATCTTCATGGCGATCCGCCCGGCGATGATCATCAGGTCGCACTGGCGGGGGGTGAACCGCATGACCTCGGCGCCGAACCGGGCGAGGTCGAACCGGCTGGCGCCGACGGCCATCAGCTCGATCCCGCAGCAGGCGGTGGCGAACGGCATCGGCCAGAGGCTGTTCTTCCGGCCGTAGTTCACGCCCCAGTTGACCGCGTCTTCCAGCTTCGTGAGGATCGTCCCCTCGGGGATCTCCTCGCCGGTCTTGAGGCCCGCGATCGACCCGGTCGGGTTGACGGCGGGGGAGCCCGGCCCGCCCGTCGTCGGTATTCCTAGCGCCATTCGAAGACCCCCTTACGCCAGGCGTAGGCGAAGGCCGCCGCCAGGACGAGGATGAAGACCAGGATCTCGACGAAGACGAGCCCGCGGAACTCGTGGGGGATGCCCATCACCATCGACGCGGCGGCCGGGGGGTTCGCCCCGGCGTTGGCCGCGGCCGCGTCGGTGCTGTAGTTCGCGACGGCCCAGGGGTACAGGAACAGCAGCTCGACGTCGAACAGCAGGAAGACGATCGCCACCAGGTAGTAGCGGACGTCGAACCGCTGCCGGGCGTCTCCGATTGGGTCCATGCCCGACTCGTACGGCATCTGCTTGACCGCCGTCGTCTTCCTCGGGCCGAGGATGGCGCTCAGCACGATCATGCTGATCGCCGTGAACACCGCGACCACGATCAGCAGGAAGATCGGCGTGAATTCCGTACCCATGGTTGCCGGGCCCATCACCGTGGAGACCCGCCTTGTGAAGAGTTTCACAAAGTCGGGCCGAAAATGATCCCAGCGATTCGGCCGGGGGATCGTGCCGTCAGATGGACACGATCATACGCCGGAATCGCGGGATCGCAAGGGGGCACCGGGTCGAACTTTCCCGCCTCGATTCCCCCCTTGCCGTTGTAGTCGGGATCGGTCGATCCGTCAAAGGGCCGGGGGGATCGGGATCAGCGGGGCGGGGGGATCGGGGTGTCGGCCGGATTCGGCGCGGGCCGATCGGTGGCCTCGGGGCGGGCCGCCGCGTCCGATCGCGGGGCCGGGGCCTCGGGCGACAGGGCCCGATAGGGCGAGGGCGCCGGTCGGATGGCCTCACGAGGGGCGTTCGGTCCGGCGGGAGGACGGGGCGACGAGAACGGCGAGGGGGCCGGGGACCGTCTTTGGCCGGCCGAGGGGGCCGAGAAGGGCGAGGGGGCCCGGCTGAGCGGGGCCGGGGCCGGCGTGACCCGGCTCGGAGGCGTCCCGGCGGCCCCGGCGGCGGCCTTGGGCCGGGCCGAGTTGGCCGGACGGGTCACGCTGTCCAGCCGGACCTGGCGGAGCAACTCGGCCCGCTTGGCCGGGTCCTTCTCCTCCAGGGCCTTGGCGTAGAGGGCATCCCGCTGCCTTTGCCGCTCCTCGAACTTCCGGTTCTCGGGCGAGTCATTCGGCTTGTACACGCGGTTGTAGCGCGAATTCATCCGCTGGTAGGCCTGGAAGTAGGTCTCGCCGGGCAGGGCGCGGCCTCTGGTCGAGCCGCCGGAATCGACGCCGTTCAGCTCGTCCGTGTAAGCCTGGAACGAGTTCGGCCGGGGACGGGTGATCACCGGCTCGCCGTTGAGCAGGGCCTGGCCGGGCAGGGCGGGGCTGGTCGCATACTTCGGGCTGCCGAACTCGCGGTAGTCCGCGTAGCCGGAATTACCATAAGGATTGAACGTATTGCCCTGGGCCCGGGCGATCGAGGGGATCGAGCCGAGGGCGAGCAATGCCAGGGCCAGGGCCAGGGGGATCGGCCGACGAATCCTCGAGCACATGAGAGGCCTCCATCCATCCCCGAGGTCATCCGGGGCGCGGATCGGGGATCTCGCGCGACCCGCCCGGGCCCGATCTCGTCATCGGACCGCTCCGAACGCAAGACCCATGCCGACGCCATCCGGCCACGGACCCCGCCATCGTCAATGATATCATACGGAAGGGGCCGGGGCCCCCGCGCCGAAAAAATTCGGCCCGCGGGCAATTCGGCGGATTTCGAATCCGGGCCGGCGAATCGGCGAACGGTCGTGGATTTGCATCGAACGTGGGATATGATGAGGGGACCCGAAGCGTGGACGGGCCCCCTCGAACGCGGTCTCGATCGGAGAGTGCTGATGCTCGGTGCGACCATCGCCCTGGCCGCGATCGTCCTGGGACAGGCGCCGTCGAACGATCCTTCGGCGCTGGTCCGCCAGCTCGCCTCGCCCCGCTACGCCCGGCGAGAGGCCGCCGGCGCCGAGCTTTCGAGGCTCGGCCGGGCCGCGCTGCCGGCGCTGCGGGCGGCGCTGTCGGACAGGGACGCGGAGGTCAGGGCCCGGGCCTCGACCATCCTGGCCGGCCTCGAGAAATCGACCCTGGTCGAGCCGACGCCGATCGCCCTCGACTTCCGGGACGTGCCGATCGCGGACGCCCTGGCCGAGATCAACCGGCGGGCCGGGCTCTCGCTGGTGCTCGCGGGCGACCGGGGCGGGGACCTCGCCGGCCGGAAGCTGACCCTCCGCTCGGCCGAGCCTCTGCCGTTCTGGACGGCGATCGACCGGCTCTGCGAGGCGGGCGGGCTCCATTATGAGCCGGCCGGCCGGCCCTCGCACGGCCGGGCCGAGGGGTCGCTCGTCCTCGACGACGAGCCCCGCCCGTCGCCCGGGCCGGTCTCGGACAGCGGGCCGTTCCGGGTCCACCTCGGCAGCCTCCATTACCTGAGCGAGATCGACTTCACGCAACCTCGGGCGGGGGCGGTGGCCGGCAACGACCGGGCCGCCTCGCCGCACGACCCGGCCAGGCCCCGGCCGGTCGCGTCCCGGCAGTTCTACATCGGGCTGCAAGTGGCCGCCGAGCCCCGGCTCTCGATCACGACGAACGGCCAGGTCCGGCTCTCGTCCGCGACCGACGACCGGGGGCGGTCGCTGCTCATCCCCGCCTCGCCGGGCGGCTTCCAGCATTCCGCCGGCTATTTCGGGATGAACCCCTCGCCAAGCGTCCGGCTCCGGGTCGACCTGGAGCGTCCCGAAGGGCAGGACCGGACGATCAAGATCCTCAGGGGGACGGTCCCGCTGATCGTGGCGGCGAGGAAGCCGGGCCCGCTGGAGGTCTCGCTGGCCTCGGCCGCCGGGAAGACGTTCCGGAACCACGAGGTCAGCCTGACCGTCGGCGAATTCCGCCCGGCCGAGGGCCAGAGGCCGCCGACCCTCGACGTCACGATCCGGCCGCTGGGGGCGCCGGCCGAGCCGCTCGACCCCGGGGCGGGGGAGCCGCTGGCCTATCGGGCCGACTCGCCCCAGAGCCAGGTCGAGATCCTCGACGCAAGGGGGCAGGCGATCTCCTGGTTCCCCTCGGGCACGTTCTACGCGGGCGAGGAGACCCGCCTGACGATGACCCTGATCTCGCGAGGGGCCCCGGCGGTCCCCGCGACGATCCGCTATCACGGGATCATCCGGGCCCCAGCGGAGGTCCCCTTCGAGTTCCGCGACGTGCCGATCCCTTGACGACCTGACGCTTCACGCCTAGATCGCCGCGCGGCTGTCTGACTCCCCTCTCCCCCTGGGAGAGGGGCCGTGGGTGAGGGGCTTTGCATCGCCAGCGAGCCGGAGAATGGGGCCCGATTGGCGACCGCTCGCCCGGCGACGACCCTCACCCCGCCCCTGGGCTGATGAAATTGGACCCTGAATCGCGTGATCGGTTCTGCCAAGTTTTGTCGCGCGGTCCTTGCCACGGCGTACGCCTCCTTTCTCTGCGAAAACAGAGTCTGCCCCGAATGCCACGAACTTAAGCCGCAACCTCCTTATCCGCCAATTCTTTACGCAGGACCGATCTCCGCTTCTTCATCAACGGATACTGCTTCGGACGGCGTTTCCTGACGCGCGGCTCGACGCGGCCCTCTCGCGTCGGGAGGACCAGGATCACCGACAGGTCCTCATCGCCTTCGGCTCCCACCAGCCACCGCACCGCGTCGGTCACGCTCACCCGGCTCGCCGCCTCCGCCCGCGCCTTCGCCGCCCCGATCGCCACCGATCGCACCGGGTTGTACACCAACGCGAACACCGCCAGCTCCTTCAGCACGCCGTCCTCCGTCTTGCACTTCAATACATCCATCTTCATCGCGATCTTCAAGTCCCTCAGATAGACCTCCACCTGCCAACGCCGGAAGTACAGGTCCGCCAACGCCCCCGCCGGATCGATCGAATCATCCAGGAGCGTCGTCACCAATGTCACCTCGCCCACCCGATATCCCGGCGTATGCACCCGGTAGCGCAGCTCGCGCACCGCGATCTCCCCGGGCAGCAAATCATACTCGCTTTCAGACATCCATCTCGGCTTGATTTTGGGTCTGGACCAGATGACCACATGATCCGAATCGCCCCGCGACCGGACCCACCGCGAGTGCGGGCGGATCGTCGCCTCGCGATGCCCCTTCTCCCCCCGCGCGGCCGGCTGGCGACCCGAGGTGAAGTCGACGGCCCGACGCCGGTGCGCGCGGAACACCCCGTGCAGCTTGCGGTTAAGGAGGATGGCGATGTGAGCGTATGAGCAGAACCCGCGGTCGCCGAGCACCACGTCGCCGGGGAGCAGGCCGGTCGTGGCGACGGCCGATCGCGACATCTCGTGCGACCGGAGCGGGGCCGGCTCGACCCGCAAGAGCATGCCGGTGGCCAGGTCGAACAGCGCCAGGAACTTGGCGACCGGGAACCCGCACCCCTCCGTCTGGCCGCCGGGCTGGCCGAACGCCGCCTGCAACTCGGGGGTGTCGGGCATCGAGAAGCTCGACCCGTCGATCAGCCAGACCCGATGCCCGTGCCAGGTCGAGTCGGCCGTCGAGGCGGCCCGGACCCGCTCGGCGACCTGCGCGACGAGGCGGCGGAAGACCGCCAAGGGGAGCCGCTTCCGGGCGGCACGGTACGCGCTGTCGGTGAAGTTCCATCGGCCGAAGTGGACGGCGTGCGAGCAGGCGGTGTTGCCGTGGAGGACCTGGAGGATGAACAGATACACCGTGGTCACCGGGTTGAGCAGCCGGTCTCGCCAGGAGTATCTTTCCTGCCGGCATGCCCGCTCGATGGCCTCCGGCGAGAGTTCGGCGGCGAGGTCTTGCGGGAGGCGGCCCAGGATGGTGACGATACGGAGAGGCACGGGAGGGCTCCTTTGGTCCCCGGATGGATGTGTCCAACCTCCAGGTTCTCCAAAGTCCCTCCCGTGCTCAAGACGCTACAAGCTGTTTAGAAGGCAGACTTTGTGCACTATCTTCGCGGCATTCATCTCCGTCCCCTTTTCCGTTCCCAAGCTGTTTAGAAGGCAGACTTTGTGCACTATCTTCGCGGCATTCATCTCCGTCCCCTTTTCCGTTCCGCGGCATTCATCTCCGTCCCCTTTTCCGTTCGCGGCCCGCGCCGAGGCCCCTTGCCAGCCGCCGCCAGCCGAGCGCGGCCAGGCCCGAGCCGAGCAGCAGCCA
>JAJYDH010000277.1 GCA_021777685.1 Planctomycetota bacterium
GGTGAAGACTCCGTCCTGTTGATGTACGATCCTGCCGAAAGGGCCCATTCTAGCAAGATCGCGGACCCAATGCCGCCACAAAGAAGCCTCAACGGACTTGTGGGTAATGCTCAGCTCTGGGAGGGGGTTGGGGTGAGGGGCGTCGCCGGACGAGTGACGGCCGATCGGGCCCTGCTTTCCGGGCCTATTTGGAGTTGCGACGCCCCTCACCCCCGGCCCCTCTCCCAGAGGGAGAGGGGGGGAAGAACTGGCCTCCGGGCGCGTTTCCGCTCAACGGCCGGCCGAAGGCCGGTCGATCGGCGGGGTCCCCACCTTGACCTTGGGCGCGCCCTCGTCGGCGAGCTTGCCAAGCATCACCTGTTCGAACCCCTTCAGGTCGGTCCAGAAGGTCCCGGGGCCGGCGTAGAAGACCCCGAGCTTGAGGTCGTCGGAGAGCCCCTCGGCGAAGACATAGCGGTTATACGCATCCGGCCCGCCCAGGGCCTGGACGTACTGGCGGAAGCGTTCGGCCTTGGCCTGGTTGGCCAGCTCGGTCGTCCTGGCGGTGGCCTCGCCGATGGCCTTGGTGATCTGGGCCTGGACGATGGCCGTCTTGGCGTCGATCTCGGCGCGGAGCTTCTCGGTGGTCGCCTCGATCTCCCGGGCCTTCTTCTCCCCCTCGGCGGTGACCTCGGCGATCATCTTCTCGGTCTCGGCCTTGGTCCGGTCCTGCTCCTGGATCACCTTGGCCTTGGCCTCGGAGAGGTCGGCCTGGGCCTTGGCGGTGAGCTGCTCCTGCTCGCGGGTCTTGGTCAGCTCGTCGGCGATCCTCGCCTTCTGGATCGGCTCGCGGACCTGGTTGGGCACGTAGATGTGCCGGGTCAGGCCGAACAGGAGGGTCAGGTTCTTGGCCGAGAGGACCCGCTCCAGCTCCTCCGAGGTGTCGGTCTGGAACTCCTCGCGGGTGTCGCCGACCAGCAGGTCGACGGCGCCTCGCTTGGAGCCGTGGAGCCGGCAGATCGAGCCGATCTGGGGCAGGATCACCTTCTGCTCGACGTCCTTGAGGGTGCCGAACTGGCGGACCACGTCGGGGGCCTGGTCGGGGAGGATTCCCCAGATGGCCGTGTAGTCGAGGTGGATCGGGAAGCCGTCATTGGACGGGAACTCGATCCCCGTGCCGGCGACGTATTCGGGGTCCCTGCCCGGCTTCCGGCCGAGGCGGTCGTCCTTGCTCGGCGAGCCGGTGCCGTCGCGGGTCTCGACCATCTGGGTGGTCTCGTTGAAGCCGATGCTGACGATGTCGACCCGCTTCTCCTCGGGGTTGAGGAAGTAGATGCCGGGCTGGAGGACGTTGTCCTGGATGCCCTGGGCCTCGCCGGTGGTCGGGTTGTCGGTCTTGTTGGTCACGACGCCGACATAGCCGGGCGGGATCAGGGTCGGGTCGCCGTCGCGCTTGGGGGCCCGGGACTTGGCCTCGACACAGGCGTCGACGTCGACGAGCTTGACATCATAGGCGTACTTGTTGAGCCGGTAGCGGCCGGGGGTGAGGACCTTCCGCCAGACCCCTCGGTCGCCTTCCCTGTCCACGAGGAACGACCCGCCGGTCCGGCTCTTGCCCATCTTGGCGGTGACGATGCCGATCTTGCCCGGCTTGACGATGATGTCGGGCACGATGTCGTGCTCGAACTCCAGGGGCGAGTAGAAGTGACGGCCGGGGCCGGGCATCTCCTCCAGGATGCCGATCTGCTTCGGCCGGCCCGAGGCGTCGAGGGTGACGAGCGTGCCGTCGGGGGCCTGCGAGACCGACCCCATCGCGAACGGGAACGGCCCCTTGTAGCGGAGGAAGAGGCTATGGCCGGGGGGGACCTCGATCCGGCAGAATCCCCACTGCCAGATCCCGACGTACCCGACGAAGGAGAGGACCACGAGGGCCAACCCCACCTTGGCGAGCATTCTTCCGATCGAGGTGTTCACGGCTTGGCCTCCGCGGAAGCGAACGGGGGTTGGGGAAGCTCGGGCGTCCGGCTCGCCTCGGCGGCGGGTTTCGGGGCCGGGGCGGGGTGGGCCACGGGCGACGAAGGCTCGGCCTGCTTGCGTTCGGGGTGCTTGACGAACTGGCCGAAGAGGTCCATCAAGGGGCCGTCGGAGTTGGTGAGGATCGATCGGAAGCCGGGGGCGAGCTTGCCCACGAGGATGTTCTGGGCGAGCGCCGAGCCATCGCCGTCGAAGGCGGCGACCTGGGCCGCGAGGCCGGCGAGGTCGGCCTTGTTGGTGAACCGGATCACGTCGGCGTCGGCCTGGGCCTTGGCGATGATGGCCGAAGCCTTGTCCTTGGCCGCCTCGAGCTGGGTCTGCGCGACCTGGAGCTTCTGCTCGGCCAGGGTGACGGCCACCGAGTTGTCCTGCTCGGCCTTCGTGGTCTGGACGATCACGGCGGCCTCGGCCCGGACGACCTTCTGCTTCTGCTCGGCGAGCAACACCTCGATCTGGAGCTTGGCCTCGGAGAGCTGCTGGAGCTTCTCCTGGTTGAACTGGGCCAGCTCCTGCTTGGCGACCTCGCGGGCCCGGACCGGCTCGGCGATGTCCTGGGGGGGCTCGACCCGGGTGATCGCGACGGCGAGGATCTCGATCCCCTGCTGCTTGCAGTTCTCGGTCAGGCTCTTGACCAGGTTCCGCTGGAAGACCTCGCGGTCGGCGCCGCTGATGAACTGGCCGCCGGTGAGCTTCGAGCCGCCCGTCCGGCAGAGCGACCGGCTCTCGGGCGTGATGATCTTGGCGATGATCTCGCCGTCGATCGCGTCGCCGTTGTCATCCTCGTTGTACTTGACGAAGACCTCGGCCGCCCGGGTGGGGAGCACGCGGAACTCGACGGCGCCGTCGAGGGTGACGGGGAAGCCGTCGGACGACAGGAAGTCCATCGCCGACCCTTCGCCCAGGTTGAACCGCTTCGACCGGCAGTCGACCAGGCTGACGCGAGTCTCGTAGGGGTTGAGGTAGTACGTGCCCGGGTCGAGCGTCTTCGACTGGACCCCGCGCTCCCCCTCGCCGACGAGGAAGACGTTCGGGTCCTTGGGCGTCTTGCCGGCGAGGAGCGTGACGACGCCCCGGAAGCCGGCGGGGACCGTGACAGGTTCCTCCAGCTTGAACTCCTCGGCGTAGGGGTTGTACGGGTAGCGGCCGGGAAGCTCCACCTTCCGGAGGATGCCCTTCTGGCCCGGTTCGGCGAGGATCTGGCCGGTCGGGAGGTCGTCGCCGTCGAGGGCGATCCGGATGCCGATCTTGCCGTTGGGGATGACGTACTGGTCGGAGATCTCCCAGCCCCAGTAGAACGGGTTGTAGAAGTAACGGCCCTCGGTCAGGACCCCGCCGTAGGCCCCTTCGGTCTGGACTCCCTTGTAGTAGGCGCCCCCGCCCTTGCGGGGCGGGGCCAGCTCCTGGTCCTTGCCGAGGTCGAGCCCGACCTTGCGGATCAGGACGGCCTGCTTGCCGGTGTCCACCTCGATCTTGCAGGCGTTGTATACGCCCATGATGACGAAGGGCGACGCCGCCAGCGCGCCGATCAGCACCATCTTCCAGGGGAACCCTCGCGGAGGGCGCGGGGGCCCGTCGTCTCGGATCACCAGCCGGCTCATGAATGTTCGACTCCCTCGTCGGTCTCGGTCGCGGCCGATCCGGGTCGGATCGGACCGCCCGATGCGCCGGTATATTCGCCGCTCGGATCGGGATATTTTAACACGCCGGACTCAGCGAGCGGGTAGCAGTCAGCGGGTAGCGGGTAGTAAAGACCGGAAGAAGACCAGAAAGAGAAACTGACGGTTATCTTTGCTACCCGCTACCCGCTACCCGCTACCCGCTACCCGCTACCCGCTACCCGCTACCCGCTACCCGCTATCCGCTACCCGCTACCCGCTACCCGCTACCCGCTGACCGCGACCGCCGCGCATGAAAACGCCCCGGGGTGCCCGAAGGGGCGCCGGGGCGTCGATCGACGTCGGTACGCGGCAGATCCGGCCACGCTCCGGGAGGGGTGGGGCTCGCCTATTTCTTGCGGTGGCGGATCCGGCTCCGCATCCGGCGCTTCTTGCGACCCACCTTGCGGCGGCCCTTTCCACGGCGTCGACTGGCCATACGATCTCCTGGTCTTTGGCTAACGCTCTGGGGACAGTTCGCCCGATACCCGAGGTCCGGCCATCCCGCGAGCCGACGCGAGGACCGGCCGGGCTGGCCCGGCGGTTCGGGAAAGCTCCGAGTCTACCCGGAGCCTCCGCAATCCTCAAGGGGAGGATGGGCGATCCTCGCGAGATTCGAGGTGACGCGGCGGGGCCTTCCGGAACTTGTCGACGATCTCCATGACGTTCAACGGCTTGAGGAACACCCAGTCGATCCCCAGCCGTTCGGGCTCGTCGGGCTCGATGTCCCAGCCGGTGATCAGGGCGATCCTCGGCGTCGGCGAGAGCCCGCTAGCGACCCGGACGACGTCGCGGCCGTCGAGGTCGGGCAACCGGACGTCGGTCAGGACGTAATCGAGGACGGGTAGAGTTCGGACCGCCTCCAGGGCCGATTCGCCGTCGCCGACCGAGGTCACATCGAATCCCATCGCATCCAGGAGCTTAGCCAGCGACCGCCGGCCGACCTCGTGGTCGTCCACGAGGAGGACGGAGGGGCGACGGGTCGGGGGCGGGCCTTCGGCGGATGGGTCGAGGTTCGTCATGCAAGGGCCCCCTCCGAGAGCAGGGCGGATCATGGTCGGGCGGACGAAGTGGTCCACTCCACCGACGAGAGTCGGGCCAGGGCCAGCATCAGCGCGTGGGTCCCGTTCCGGCCGAGGCCCTGGGCCTCGACCGCCCGGTAGAGCTGCTCCGCCAGCGCCAGGCCGGGCAGGGCCAGCTTCATCCGCCTCGACTCGGCCAGGGCGATCCCCATGTCCTTCAGGAAGTGTTCGACGTAGAAGCCGGGGTCGAAGTTGCCGGCGATCATCCTCGGCCCGAGGTTGTTCAGGCTCCACGACCCGGCCGCCCCGCTCCCCACGCTCTGGAGGACCGTGGTCAGGTCGAGCCCCGCCTTGTACCCGTACAGGAGCGCCTCGCAGACGCCGATCATCCCGCTGGCGATCAGGATCTGGTTGACCATCTTGGTGTGCTGCCCCGAGCCCGGGCCGCCCTGGTGGACGATCGTCTTGCCCATCGTCTCGAACAGCGGCCGGAGCGAGGCGACCACGTCGGCCTCGCCGCCGACCATGATCGAGAGCCGGGCCTCCTTCGCGCCGATGTCGCCGCCGGAGACCGGCGCGTCGACCGAGTCGACCCCCTTGGCCTTCGCCGCGTCGGCGATCTCGACCGCCAGGGCGGGCTCGCTGGTGGTCATGTCGACCAGGACGCTGCCGGGCTTCGCCCCTTCGAGCGTCCCGCCCGGCCCGAGGGCGACGGCCCGGACGTCGCTCGGATAGCCGACGATCGTGAAGACCACGTCCGACGCCTCGGCCACCTCGCGGGGGGACTTCGCCGCCTTTGCCCCCTTCTCGACCAGGCTCGCCAGCTTCGAGGCGCTCCGGTTGTAGACCGTGGTCTCGTACCCGGCGGCCAGGACGTGACCGCACATCGACGTCCCCATGACGCCGGTCCCGATCCAGCCCACCCTCGTCGACCCGGGCTTGAACTCTCGTGACATCGTGAGCTCCGGAGCGATCGGCGCGACCTCGCGCCCGATCGCGACCACCGAGGGCCGGCGCGACCACCCTCCGGCCGCGCCAAAACCCATGGAACCGCCGAGATCCGCTCTCGTATCATCAGGAATATCACGAATCCCGGGCCAACGCCCTCCCATTTTAGACATAGGCCACGGTTCGTCGGAAAAAAGCGTGGCGTGGTGTCTCCGGAACGTTACGATACGACGGAGCGAGGCAACCTCGAGGTTCCCGAGGCGTCGTGTCCGGCCCGACCGCCCGGGCCTCCGCCGACCGACCGTCCGATATCGTCCCGGAGGAGCATTCTCGTGCGCAATCTCAAGCCCAGCCTGGTCCTGGCCGCCTCCGCCGTCGTCGGCGTGGCGCTGCTGGCCCGGGGCTTCGTCGACGCCACCGGCAACCACATGGCCGAGTCGGCCAACCGGCTCCTGGCCGCGCTCGACGACTCGCAGAAGGCCCAGGCGACCTTCCGCTACGACGATCCCGAGCGGCTCAACTGGCACTTCATCCCCCGGCCGCGCAAGGGGCTGCCCCTCAAGGCGATGACCCCCGCGCAGCAGGCGCTGACCTTCGGCCTGCTCCAGACCGGCCTGGGGGGCTCGGGCTTCCTCAAGGCCACGACCATCATGAGCCTGGAGGCGATCCTCAAGGAGATGGAGGTCGGCAAGACCGGGACCCCCGTCCGCGACCCCGAGCTGTACTTCGTCACGATCTTCGGCACCCCCTCGAACGCCGGCAAGTGGGGCTGGAGGGTCGAGGGGCACCACCTCTCGCTCAACTTCACCCTGGAAGACGGCAAGATCACCTCGGCCACCCCCGCCTTCTTCGGGTCGAACCCCGGCGAGGTCCGCCAGGGCCCCCGGCAGGGGCTCCGGACCCTCGCCGACCTGGAAGACCGCGCCTTGCGGCTCCTCCAGGCGCTCGATGACTCGCAGAAGAAGGTCGCCGTCACCGCCGAGAAGGCCCCGCCCGAGATCCGCACGCCCAACTCCCCCCAGCCGCCGACCGCCGATGCCGAGGGGATCGCGCTCGGCCAGCTCAACGACGACCAGAAGCCGATGCTCAGGGCGCTGGTCGAGTCCTACGCCCTCGACATGACCCCCGAGGTCGCCGACGCCTGGCTCGCCGAGATCAAGAAGGCCGGGCCGGAGAACATCCGCTTCTCCTGGACCGGCGGCGCCGACCGGAATGGCCCGCACGCCTACAAGGTCCAGGGGCCGACCTTCCTGATCGAGTTCAACAACACCCAGAACAACGCCAACCACATCCACGCCGTCTGGCGGAACATGCTGGGCGACTTCGCCATTCCCTTGGCGAAGTGAACGATAGCATCCCGCTCGTTCCCACGCTCCGCGCTATGCATGACCCACAGGTCTTCTCAGCCCCTCCGGGGCTGCCAGATATCGGAGAAGTCAGCGAGAGTTATGGGTAATGCAGAGCGCTCCGCGTGGAAATGCCGTCTTCGACGCTCCGCGTCGTCTTCGGGCCGGGCCAGATCGCCCGGATGAGGACGCGGAGCATCCGAGACGGCGTTCCCACGGAGGAGCGTGGGCACGAGTCATGCTCAAGATCCCTGGTTTTCGCACGACATCAACCGCCGAGCGGCGGGTTATGCGGCGGATGCTGGACGTCGAGCGGGTTTTCGCGACGGCAGAGGGCCGCATTCGGGCCCGGCGCGGGGCCTTGCCGGACGATCGGGGCCGTCGGCCGGGGCTCGCGAGGCGGCCTGGGCTCGTCCGCGGGTTCGGGCTCGGCCTCGGGCAAAGGTGAAGCCAACTCGCCGGATTTCTCTTCGTCCGAAGGGGTTGCGGCGACCTCCTCGGCCTCGTCCGTCCGCCCGTTGATGTGCTCGATCTCCTTGAGGGCCCGGTAGAAGCCGCGCTCGGCGGCGGCCTCGTACTTCCTCGCGAGGATCGCCTCGTCCGAGGTGCTGAACAGGGCCCGGGCCATCGCCCCGGCGCGGTCCCGGGCGATGGCCTGGTGGTCGAGCCCCTCGCGGACCCCTTCGAGCCGGACGACCTCGGCGTCGATCAGCCGGCCGAGTTCCGCGCGGGCCGCCTCTCGACGTTCCCCGTCCGCCAGGCCGGGCCAGTCGCTTTCGCCGAGGAGTTGGAACAGCCCGAGGGTCGCCTGCGAGAGCGCGATGAGGCGGGATTCGCCGTTATATCGGCCCTTGCCGCCGAGCAGTTCCGCCGCCCGCTCGCCGTGCCCCGGGTCCCACTTCTGGCGCGACTTTCCGATCAGGACGGCCTTCAGCGACTGCCATCGGCCGATCATCCAGTCGATCCCCTCGGGAATCCGGCGGAGCCGGCGGGTGGCCGAGGCCGGGTCCGTGACGATCAGCTTGATCAGGCGTTCCAGCTCGTCGGCCCGCTCGTCGGCCTCGGCCCCCTCGGCCTCAAGCATGGCCCGGGCGAGCGTCGCCGCCTCGTGACGGGCCGATCGTTCCATCCGGACGGCCAGCAGCGCCGCCCGGTGGACCAGCCCCAGGGCGACGTCGTTGCGAGGCTTCAGGTCGGCCCGATAAGCCTCGAACCGCTCGGCGACGGCGGCGACGTCCTCGTCGGGTACGACGATCCCCTCGCCGGTCAGGCCATGCTTCAGGCCGTTCCGTCGGGAGCGGGCCTTGCCCTCGGCCGACTTCGGCCCGGTGCTGCGTGCGGAATTCGCGCGGTTCGCGGCCAGCTTCTCGGGACTGCATGGCATGGGTGGGGCTCGCAAGGGGGCGGCGACGGCGAAATCATCGGCGGCGCTCGCCGCCCGTCGCTCCTTACATTCAGCCCGAGGCCCGCCCCGTTATCACACGATTTGCCCGGAATGCCCGGATTCGA
>JAJYDH010000278.1 GCA_021777685.1 Planctomycetota bacterium
CGAGGCTCGACCCACCCTACGATTGTTTCCTTCGCTCGATCGAGCGTTCACTGCTTGAGATAATTCGCCAGCCAGTCGTGGACCTCGCGCCACCAGACGATCCGGTTCGCGGGCCTGGTGATCCAGTGCCCTTCGTCGGGGAAGAAGACGTAGCGGCTGGGGACCCCCTTGCGCTGGAGCGAGGTGAACATACCGAGCCCCTGGGCGTCGGAGACGCGGAAGTCGAGGGCCCCGTGGATCACGAGCGTCGGCGTCTTGAAGCTGGCGGCGAAGGCGCTGGGGGACTGGTCGCCGTAGATCCTGGAGCCTTCCCAGGGCGGGCCGCCGAACTCCCATTCGGCGAACCAGAGTTCCTCGGTCGTGCCGTACATGCTGGGCAGGTCGAAGACGCCCGCGTGGCTGATCAGGGCGGCGAAGCGGTTCGAGTGGCCGGCCATCCAGTTGACCATGAACCCGCCGTAAGACCCTCCGGCCGCCGCGACCTTCGAGCCGTCCAGGAAAGCATAGCTCTTGAGGGCGTGGTCGAGGCCCTTGTTCAGATCCTCGAAGACCCGGCCGGTCCAGTCGCGGCTGATCTGGTCGGTGAACTTCTGGCCGTAGCCGGTCGAGCCCCTGGGGTTGATCGCCACGACGGCGTAGCCCGGCGCGGCGAACATCTGGTAGTTCCAGCGGTTGTGCCACTCGTCGTGCCAGGCCCCTTGCGGGCCGCCGTGGATCAGGAAGACGACCGGGTATTTCTTCGAGGGGTCGAACCCCGGCGGCTTGAGGAGCCAGCCCGAGACGTCGTCGCCGTCGGCCCCCTTGAAGGTGAACCCCTCGACCCGGTTGAGATCGAGCTGGGCGAGTAGCGGGGCGTTGTGATGGGTCAGCGCGGTCGGCGCGGCGTCGTCCGCCTTGACGCGGTAGATCTCATTCGGGGCGTCGCTCTGGCCGTGGACGAAGACGAGGCCGCCGTTGTTGGGCACGACCTGGACCGAGTTGTTCACGCCTCCCTTGATCCCGCCGGGCTTCTCGCCGACGAAGATATGGCCGTCGCCGTCGGGGAGGATGCTGAGGTTCCGGATCGTGACCGAGCCGGCGTCGTCGAACACGGCGAAGATGTCGCGGACGGTCCCCTCGAAGGGCTTCTTGACCTCGCGCGAGGCGCCCCAGGCGAACGACTGGACCGAGCGGTCGATGGCGTCGGTGACGTCGGAGACCTCGCCGGTGCTCCGGTCGCGGACCTTGAGGGCCCACTTGTCGGCCTCGAACCCGGCGCGGGCCTGGCTGACGTAGGCGAGGTAATCGCCGTCGGGCGAGTAGGCCGGCTGGCCGTCGGCGCCGGGGCTGTCCTCGGTCAGGTTCGTGGGTTCGTTGCCCGCGGTCGAGACGATCCAGATGTCGGTGTTGGTCGACCAGGCCATGTCCTTGAGCGGCTCGGCGGTGAAGGCCAGTTCCTTGCCGTTGGGGGAGAAGGCGTAGTCGGACGAGCCGCCGAACGGGGCGGGCGGGATGTTGGCGTCGAACTTCGGCGTCAGGTCTTTCGCCTGGCCGGTCTTCACGTCGACGACGAACAGGTGGGACCGCTTGCCGTCTTCCCACTCGTCCCAGTGGCGGACCATGAGCTTGTCGTAGATCTTGACCTTCGACTTCTCCTTGCCCTTCTTCTCGTCGATCTCGGCGGTCTCCTCGGGCGTCTTGCCGGGGAAGACCTTGGCGGCGAAGGCGATGTGCTCGCCCGTCGGCGACCAGATCGGGCCGGAGACGTCGATGGGCAGCTTGGTCAACGGCCGGGCCTCGCCGCCGTCGATGGGCAAAATCCAGACCTGAGCCGAGCCGCCTCGGGTGGAGACGAAGGCGATCGACTTGCCGTCCGGGCTCCAGCGAGGGTGGTTGTCCGAGGCGTTCGAGGTCGTCAGCCGCTTCGGCTCGCCCCCCTCGGTCGGGATCAGGTAGAGGTCGCTGTTCGACTTGTCGGTCGAGCGGTCCAGCTCCGAGAGGACGTAGACGACCGACTTCCCATCGGGCGAGACCTGGGGGTCGGAGACCGACTTGACCCCGAGCAGGTCGTCGATCGTCATCGCCCGCCCGGCGGCCAGGGCGGGCCCGGCGCAGGCGACGAGGGTGAGAATCGCGAGGAGCAGGCGCATGGTGAATCTCTCGATCGAGGTCCGCGATCCGGTCTCAGAGCCGCCCGTGGCTCATCTTCTTGAGCGGGACGGTCAGGGCCAGGAGCATGATGCCGGGGATGATCGACGTGGCGATCAGGAACAACCAAAGGTTGATCGAGACATCGTATTTCTCGGAGATCGTGGCGAGCTCGTGTTCGAGTATGCCCGCCAGGTAGTTGGCGACCGCCGTGCAGAGGAACCAAATGGCCATCATCAGCGAGGCCATCCGCGCGGGGGCCAGCTTGTTGACCATCGACAGGCCGATCGGCGACAGGCAGATCTCGCCGATCGTGAACAGGAAGTAGACCGAGGCCAGCCATTGCGGTCCGACCTTGCCCGAGGCCGAGAGGGCATCGGCCCGATACATCACCACGCATCCCAGCCCGAGGAGGATCAGGCCGAGGCCCATCTTCGCGGTCGAGGTGAGCTTGAATCGCGACCGGTCGACCGTCGCCCAGAGGATCGAGAAGACCGGGGCCAGGATGAAGATCAACATGGGGTTGATCGACTGGAAGAGCGATGCGGGGATCTCCGGCCCCAGCGCCGAGCGGTCGGTGTTCTTGTCGGCGAACAGGGTCAGCGTGCCGCCCGCCTGCTCGAACGCCATCCAGAACATGACGGAGAAGAGGCCGACAATCAGGATCACCGTGACCCTCTGCCACTCCTCGCTCTCGATCTTGTCCTTCGAGGAGATCAGATGGCGGGCCACATTCAGGACACCGAGCCCGGCCAAAGCGCCGAGGGCGTAGAACAGGTACGGCTTGTACGGCCGGATCGTCGGCCAGAGTTCGATGCTCCCGTAGGCGAATCCCAGGCAGGCCAGCGAGATCAGGATGACGTGCACCCAGTCCATGACCGTTAGCCGGGCCGCGTCGCCCAGCTCTTCCTCGCGGCCGGGCGGGAAGCCGCCGACGAGCAGCCGCTGGAAGGAGAGGAACGAGATCAGCCCGAAGACCATCCCCACCCCCGCCGCGCCGAACCCATAGTGCCAGCCGACCTTCTCGCCGAGGAAGCCGCAGACGATCGGCGAGAAGAAGGCCCCGAGGTTGATCCCCATGTAGAAGATGGTGTAGGCGCCGTCGCGACGGGCGTCGCCCTGCGGGTAGAGGTTGCCGACCATCGTCGAGATGTTCGGCTTGAAGAAGCCGTTCCCGAGGATCAGGAGGCCCAAAGCCAGTTCGAGCAGGGGCGGGAAGGCCATCGCGAAATGTCCCATCGCCATCACGATCCCGCCGATGAGGATCGCCTTGCGCTGGCCGAGGAACTTGTCGGCCAGGAATCCGCCGAGGATCGGCGTCAGGTAGACCAGCCCGGTGTAGACCGCGTAGAGGGCCAGGGCGTCCTTGCGGGCGTATTCGAGCCGGTTGGTCAGGTATAGGACCAGCAGGGCCCGCATCCCGTAGTAGCTGAACCGCTCCCACATCTCGGCGCCGAAGAGGACGTAGAGCCCCCTGGGGTGGCCGGTCTCCTTCTGGACCGGCGGGGCGTCGAATTCGGCGGATGTCGACATCGGGCGAATCCTCGGGGCGACTCGGTGTGGCGGGCCTGGACTGGGACGGGCGGGGCCGGGGACGGGAGAGGTGGGAGAGGGTCGGTCCTTGCCGCCGAGCGACCAGATTACCGGAAGTCGCCGCGATTCCCAAGACCCTGGCGCCTCCGGGGCTCGACCGCGATGTCCTCGCCCAGCATCCGGAGGATGTCGGGCATCGTCGCTACCGGGCCGGGGTCGGGGAAGAGCAGGGGGGCTCGGATCAGCTCGAGGTGGTTCGCGTGCAGGACCCGGTGGTCGGCGACGCCCTCCAGGCGGGTGCTCGCGACCGAGACGCAGCCGTCCCCCAGCCCGTCGGTGATCTCGTCGAGCTGCGACGACGCCCCGGACGAGACCAGCCGGCCGATCCCGCCGAGGACCCCGCCGCTCTTCGAACTCGCCTCGATCCGGGCCCGCGCCTGGGCGGTCAGATAGCCGGAATCGCCGGCCAGGATGTGGTACGGCACGCCCGATCGCCGCTTGCGGTCGTTCAAGCTCTTGAGATAGGCGCTACCGGGCGTCATGTCGTCGGCCGCCGCGCCCAGGCCGTCGCCGAGCAGGGCCAGGGGGTCGGTCCGCCTCGAACCGTTCATCGCCTGGACGCTCTGGACCATCTGGAGGAACGTCTGGGCCTTCGACAGGCTCGACCCGCGGTTCGGCGGGGCGATCAGGATGAGCGAGGCGACGTCCTTCTTATAGGTCGCGTCGTCCTCGGCGTACGACCGGGCCAGGAGCGAGCCCATCGAGTGGGCGACGATGGCCCAGGGGCGCGCATCGCCCGACTTCCGGCGGAACTCGGCCCAGTCGCGGCGGAAGGCGGCCGAGGTCTCGTCGAGGTCGCGGTTGTAGGGGAAGTCATACGCGACGATCCCGTACCCGGCTGCGTCCAGAGGCCCGACCATGTGCTTGAAGACGCCCGAGGTCGAGTTCAGGCCGTGGATCAGGCAGACCGTCGGCCGTCCGGGATCGTCCGGGCGATACGACTCCCGGGCGTGCATCCCGTAGCGGGCCCGACGCTCGACCTCGCGGCCCGCGCGTTCGGCCAGGTCGCGGAGTCGACGCTCCCAGCCGGCCCTCTGGCCCGGCTCGGCGAGTCGAGGGGCCAGGGTGATGACCAGCTCTCGGGGGCGGACTTCCAGGGTCGCGTCCGGGCCCAAAGTGTCGGAGAGCAGGGCCTTCGTCAGCGGGGCGGCGAGCCCTTCGAGCGGCAAGGTCAGCGGCGCCGGAGGTCGGGGGATCGGCAGGGAGCTGGCCTTCGCGAGCCGGTCGACCACCTCGGCGATGTCGACCTCCGACGCGCCATTCAAACCGATCCGGATCGCGACCGGGTCGCCCTGGTGGGGCGAGGTGTTGACGACGACCGTCAGCAGACAGGCCAGGACTCCCGCCATTCTTGGACTCCTCGACGAGGCTTCTCGATGTCAGACCCGAGGATTGTAGCCAATCGAGAACGCGGGAGCATGGTTTCACGGCGAACTCTTGGGAGTGCGGGAGCTTGCTCCCGCTTTCACGGAGGGAGCTTGCTCCCGGATCTGTCGGACGTCATCCGCCGGGAGCAAGCTCCCGGGGACAGAGCGGGAGCAAGCTACCGCACTCCAGAACAGGAAGATATTGAACGGATGTTCGTAAACCGATCGCCGGTGGCGCAAACGGACGCCCGAGGTCCGACCGTGGGTCCGGTCGGGCCTCGGGCGTGATCGGATCGAACAATCCGGAAGCTCAGCGCTTCTGGGAATTCCTCGAACCGAAGAGACCGCCGAGGATGCCCCGGCGCCTCGGGGCCTGGGCGGGGGCTGTGGGCGGCAGCCCGACCATCGTGTCGGATTCGGTCACGATGCTCCCCGGCGGCCACGACGGGGGGGCCGGCATCGAGGGAAGCGGGCCGAGGTCGGGCCGGGATGGGCCCGCGTTCGAGGCGAGCGTCGCGTCGGGCTCGGGGACCATCACCATCGAGCCGGGTTCCAGGGTCGACTCGGCGCTCGTCGTGGGGGCGATCGCCGGCAGCGACGGCATCTCCCTCAGGCCGGTGGGCGGGAGCGCGCGGTTCGCCGGCGGCGGCCCGGGATTGCCCGGGGCGGGCGCGCCCGGGACCGGCGTCTCGAAGGGGTCGGGCTGGGCCGGCGCGGGGCCAGCTGGCTTGGCCGGGCTGGGGTCCAGCTCGAACGGCGACCGGCCGGGGTTGGGGATCGGGACGACCGGCTCCTCGGGATTCGCGGGAGGGCCGTCCATCGGCTGATCGGGGTTCGCCAGGTCGGGGCCGAGGTCATCCCCGGAGATGGGCCGCTTGTTGCCGAACTTGATCTTCTCGAACGACGCGTTGACGTCGGGCTTCTCCGGATTGTAACCGGGGCAGTCCCAGCCGGCCGGGAATCGGCTCCAGCAGGTCGGGTAATACCCGAAGTAATCGCGGCGGACCTGGGCGTTGAACGGTGACTCCGCCGGGCACGGCGTCCGCTGCCGGTTGAGCGTGCGGTTGGGGAAGAGCTGCGCCTCGGCCAGGGCCGGTAGCAGGACGACGAGCCCGATCGCCAGCCGGGCCGGCGTCCCGAGATACCTCCATGTTGCTCTCAACATCCTCGCCTCGCGGTTGCTTGATGAAGGGTGACGTCGCGGATCTCGTCCGTCGACGGCCCCGGAGCCTGAGATTCCGTTACTCGAATCGATCGGGCGGTCGATTCCTGGCACTCCACACAATCTGAGCAGGCAGGCAAAGTGGGGGAATCGGGGTGTTTTAAGGGGCGGGGGAGTTATGCGGTAAAAATCGTTGGCTGGGGAAGACGGCCTGTGTCGGACCTCGAAAGACTGATCGGTCGACCGGCCTGGGGCCGATTGTGACTGGTGAGCGGAGGTCCAACCGGCCCTGGATTCGGAGGAGATGATGTCCAAGACCTTCAGGCGGACAGTCGGGCTGGTGACTCTGGCCTCGGCACTGGCCCATCCTTCGGACGTCACGGCCCAGGTCGGGGGGACCCGCCCCACGTCGACGGGCGCGGGCATGCCGGCCTCGGCGATGATGGCCAATCCGTATCTGAACCCCTACCTGAACCCCTACATGAACCAGGCGATGACGCAGCAGCCGATGAATTCCAACAATGCGCTGTTGTATCTGTACGCGTCGCAGGCGGCCAACGGCGGTATCGGGTCGGGGAGGATCAGCGGCTCCAGGGGGCAGGCCCCGAAGCCCGTCCCGGCGGTGACGGCCACGCCGGCTCGGACCCCTGGGGGTGGGGCTTCCCGGTATTTCAACCCGGGATCGGTCAACGCCAACGGCGCGGGCCGCTATTACAACCGTTCCGGTCGGTACTTCATGAATAATGGTCGCTGATCGCGCGATCGGCCGCGATTCCCTAGAGAACCGGCCCGATCTTGCCGATGTTGTCAATGTCGAATTTGACCGACCTACCCGGTCGGCATTCATCAAGCGGTCGCGGGCGCGTCGCCCTGATCCGCGAAGATCACCGAGTCCGCGGATCGGGGCCGGGTTTCCTCCGGCCGTCGTGCCGGCAAGGGCTTGCCGGGCAGGAGTGTGGCATGGATCGCTCAAGGGACATCCGCCGCAAGTTCGGCGCGCTTCTTTCGATGGCCGCCCTCTTCGCGTGCGGCTGCCAGACGGTGAAGACGCCCGAGGAAGAGATCGCCAAGAAGTTCATCCCCAGGGAGTTGAGCAAGGTCTCGATGCCCGACTACGTCGTCGAGCCGCCCGACATCATCGTCGTGGAGGTGCTCGAGGCGCTGCCCGGTCGCCCGATCACCGGCGAGCGGCTGGTCCGGCCCGACGGCAAGATCTCGCTCGGCTTCTACGGCGACGTCTACGTGGCGGGGCTGACCACCGACGAGATCAAGGAGAAGATCGTCCTCCACCTCCGCAAGTACATCACCGACGAGGCCCTGGGGCTGGCGATCCCCGACCGGGACAAGCCTGGTGAGATGAAACGGGCCGAGGGTGAGATCCGAGACCTCAACCGGGTCTTCGTCGACGTGGCTTCCTATAACAGCAAGGTCTACTACGTCCAGGGCGACGTAGGCGTGCCGGGCCGGCTGCCGATCACCGGCAACGAGACGGTCCTCGACGCGATCAACTACGCGGGCGGGCTGATCCCGACCGCCTCCACGGTGAACATCCGCCTGGTCCGGCCGGCTCCCCCGGGCGCCTGCTGCGAGCAGAAGCTGCCGGTCAACCTGCCGGCGATCATCAACGGCGGCGACACCACGACCAACTACCAGATGATGCCCGGCGATCGCGTGGTCGTCTATCGCGACCCGATCGTCCGGACTTCGATCTTCCTCGATCGCCTCGCCGCGCCATTCAACAGCGTCCTGAACTCGATGCTCCAGTACTCCTTCACGGCAAGGTCGGTCCTCTCGATCAACGTCCCGATCAACGGCTTCCCCACCACCACCGGACCCACGACCGGGACCGGGGCGACCAACGGCGTCCTGACGCCGAGGACGACCAACAACCTGGGCAACGGGGCTCGCTGATCGAACTCCGCCTGACCGCCAATCCGAGGCCCGCGGCCTCCCCGATCCGGGGAGGCCGCGGGCCTTCGGCGTTGCCGCCGGGGGATCTCAACGGCCGGGCGGGCTCCCCGGCCTTCTCGCCCGCGACTTGAAGATCCGGAACAGCAGGAAGAGCGACGGCAGCAGGACGAACGAGCCGACCACCAGCGCCCCGAGCATCAGCTTGAGGGTGATGGCCGGGGCCGCCGATCCGGCGATCGTCCGTTCGGGCGGGACCAGGTATGGGGACATCGCCAGCGCGCAGCCGACCAGCACGAACACCACC
>JAJYDH010000279.1 GCA_021777685.1 Planctomycetota bacterium
ACGTCGACCGAGCCGCCGAAGGCCGGGTTCCAGGCCGGGATGACCGTCTTGAGGGTCGTCGGGGCCGGCTTCGGGGCCGGGCTGGCGGGCATGGAGGGCGGGGCGACGGCCGATTTCGGGGCGGCCGGGGGCTGTTTCGCGGCGGGCAAGAACGAACCCAATTGTTCCGTCGACTTCTGGGCGGCGGCGAACTGGGCCCGAGCCGCCGGGGCGATGTCCGCCCGCTTCGCGTGCTGGCGGAGTTCCTTGATGGCCCGGAAGAAGCCGCGGACGGCGGCGGCCTCGTACTTGCGGGCGAGGGTCGCCTCCTTCGAGGGGTCGAACATCGCGATCCGGACGGCCTCGGACCGGAGTTTGGCGGCATCCTCGTCCGTGGCCCCCTCGGGCGCGACGAATTCGGCCTCGACCTGGCGGACTCGCTCGGCGAGCGCGGCGGTCTGCTGGTCGGCGGCCCGATCCATCCGGACCATGTTCAGCGCGGCCTGGCGGGCCAGGTCGCGGCCGATCTCGTCGGAGGCGTTCAGCTCGCGGGCGTAGGCGGCGGCCTTGCGGTCGACCTCGGCGGCGTCGGCCTCGGCCAGGACGACCCCGGCGCCGGCCAGTCCATGCTTGAGGGCATTGGCCCGAGATCGTTCCTTGCCCTCGTCGGTCTTCGGCCCGGTGCTGCGTGCGGCGTTCTCGCGGTTGGCGCGGATCTGGGCTTCGCTGGCGGGCATGGGTGCGGTCCTCGGCGCGGGGTTCGTGGGGCGGTTTCCCTGTCCGTCCTTTATATTCAGAACGAAGCCAGCGACTTTATTCCTGTTTCTGGAGGAAATCGGGCCTGGTTCAAACCCGGGTAACAGTTTCCGACGTAAGGGCGTCGCGCGTTCCGGAGACAAACCCTTGTTTGATCCAGAGTTACGGCCGGAACAACGCCGGTGCCCGCCGCGAAAAGTGTTACCCTGGCTCCAGGCGAATTGAACCAGGCCGGAAATCGGACGGATTTCCGGAAAAAGTCTTCGTAGGACTTGGCCTGCCGATGCAGCTCACCTCGTCCTGCTGGACGCGACCGATTCTCGTTCCCATTCTCTCGCGTGGGAATGCCGTCCCGGACGCTTCGCATCCTCAGCTGTCCGACCCCACGGGAGGCGGAAGACGACGCAGAGCGTCGAAGAGGGCATTCCCACGGAGGACCGTGGGAACGAGGGGTAACCTGCCCGCCATCCGACCGCGAGGTAGGTCAGGATGGCAGCGAATCGGACCCGCCGCTCGTGGCTCACCCCGGCTCCAGGACCGTCCGCCAGCGACGGGGCACGGAATCGAAGGCGAGGCGATAGGTCTCCTCGACCGGCACGGCGACGTAGCGGCCCGTTTCGAGGAAGAGGGGCATGTCGATCGGGGTGTCTCCGACGGCAACCGGCTCGACGAAGGCCCGGATTCCCGCGCCCGCCACGTAGGCGGCCAGCGTCATCGGCTTGGCCGGCGGCCGGTTGTACTCCTGACCGGCGACCTCATCCCAGATCGCCCCGTGAATCCCCTGGGGATCTCGCGCGGTCGTCGGTTGAAGGTCCAGGATCAGGAGATGGACGCCGTGACTCAGGAATTCGGCGGCCTTGCGGAGGAAGTCGTCGAAGGCTTTTCGGCCGGATTTGTTCCCCTTCGAGACGACCTCGACGATCGCGACCAGGTGGTCGCCCGAGACGTGGCGGACCGCGACGACGTTCTGCTTCCGCCGGTAGAATTCCAGGTCCGTCGCGGCCTTGACGCTGACGGGCGGGTCGGCGACGAGGACCCCGCCGGCTCCGGGCTGGTCGGCGGGGAAGGGCTGGGGGTCGACGGGCTCGGCCGGGGCTCCCGCCTTGAGGGTCAGGACGTCGGGCTCGAAGCCCGCCCCCTGCTGCTCGGCGAGGGCGTAGAAGTCGGCCGGGAGCAGCCGCTGGTTGAGGACGTCGGTGATGGCCCCGATCCAGCGCTGGTGGAAATGATGGAAGATCCCCGCGTCGACTCGCGACCAGTCGTGGATCGGCATGCGCGCCCTTTCCGCTCTCCGCCCCGGACGATCCGACGCTTTTTCCCGATCGTGGCCGCGGGGCGTCCCGACCCTTTTGGAGTGCGGGAGCTTGCTCCCGCTTTGCGCGGGCGGAGCTTGCTCCGCGGGCCTGTCGGGCGGCGTCGGTGGCGCCCGGAGCAAGCTCCGGGGCCCCAAAGCGGGAGCAAGCTCCCGCACTCCAAGAAGGGCGCCGGCCCGATGCCTCCTCCATAATAACTCGTTGGACACCGGGAGACAGCTCTCGAAGCGGCCTCGCCGAACCCTGGCGGGTTTCGCTCCCGCTCACCCGCCCTACAAGAGCGACAATCCCGCCATCCGGGCCGGCGGCTCAGACCTCGACGGGCTCGACGATCCCGGTGGCGAGGTCGAAGACCCCTCCGGCGACCTTGAGCTTCCCCTCGCGGACCAGGCCGGCGATGACGGGAGAGGCCTCGGCGAGGAGGATGGCCTGGTTCCGGACGTTCTCGCGGATCGCGGCGTCCAGGTCGTCCCCGGCGGCCCGGACGGCCGGTCGGATGTGCTGGAAGAGGGTGCTGATCTGGCCGGGGACGGGCTCGCCCTGCATCGTCGCCGTGACGGCCCCGCACGACGAGTGGCCCAGGACGTAGACCACCTTCGTGCCGAGGACCGCGGCGCCGAATTCCAGGCTGGCGATCGCCTCGGACGTGGCGACGTTGCCCGCCAGGCGGGCCACGAAGAGGTCGCCGAACCCCTGGTCGAAGATCAGCTCGACCGGCACCCGCGAGTCGGCACAGCCCAGGAACGCGGCGAACGGGGCCTGCCCGGGCGCGGTCTCGCGGAGCCTCGACACGTCGCGCCGGGGGCCGGTGGGCCGCCCTTCGACGAACCGCCGGTTCCCCTCGCGGAGCGCGGCGAGCGCCTCATCCGGGGTCCGAGGCCGGCCCGAGAGGGTTGGCAGATCCATGCTCATCGCCGAATTTCCCCCGATAGGCCGATGATCCGGGCGGCGAGAGGCGCGGACGCCGCCCGGGGCCCGGACTTGACCTCGACACGAATTCGAGTCGTCGCCAAAATACGACACGGATTTCGTGTCAAGTCTATCGTATTTCAGGCGAAGGTCAACCGATGAAACCCGGAATCGAGGCCGACGCGCCCGCGAGATGGACGTTCCTGAGCAACCACTCGCATGTCCTGCTCTGCATCGCGCGCGACCCGGGGACGACGCTCCGGGAGGTGGCCGACCGGGTGGGGATCACCGAGCGGGCGGTCCAGCGGATCGTCGCCGACCTGGAGGAGGGGGGGTATCTCGCCCGGGTCAAGTCCGGCCGCCGGAACCGCTACGAGGTCCACGTCGACCGCCCGCTGAGGCACCCGGTCGAGTCCCACCGGGAGGTCGGCGTGCTGCTCGGCCTGATCGACGGGCCGCCGCCCGTCGACCGGCCCGGCCCGGGGTGAGGTGGCCTGGGCCGGGGCTCGGTCCTCTCAGACTCCCGTGGCGCCCCCGGCGACGAGCAGGGTCTCGCCCGAGACCCATCGCGAGTCGTCGGAGGCGAGGAAGACGGCGACGCTGGCGATGTCGTCGGGCTGGCCGATCCGGCCGAGCGGGGTCGCGGCGATGGCCTGCTTCTGGAAGTCCGAGCCGATGATGCCCGCGGCGTGCACGCCCTCGGTCTCGACCATGCCGGGGTTGAGCGAGTTGACGCGGATCTTCTTCGGCCCCAGCTCCTTCGAGAGCGCCTTCGTCACGGCGTCGACGGCCGCCTTCGTCGCGCTGTAGACCGAGCCGGTGGGGACCGGGTTGACCCCGGCGACCGAGCTGATGTTGATGACGCTGCCCCCCTCGGGGCCGAACGCCTCCGCCGCCTTCTGGGTGGCCAGGATCAGGCCCAGGACGTTGAGGTCGAATTGCTTGTGGAAGTGCCCCTCGGTGATCTCCCCGAGCGGGGCGAACTCGTAGACCCCCGCGTTGTTGACCAGCACATCGAGCCGGCCGAACGCCTTCTTCGTCTCGGCGAAGAGGCGGTCGATCTCCGCCTTCTTCGCCACGTTCGCCCCCACCGCGATCGCCCGGCCGCCGGCCTTCTCGATCTCGGCGACGACGCGGTCGGCCCCCTCCTTGCTCGACGAATAATTGACGACGACGGACGCCCCGGCCTTCGCGAGGTGCCGGGCGATGGCGGCGCCGATCCCCTTGGACGCGCCGGTGACGATGGCCACCTTCCCTTGAAGCTTTGACATCTCAATCACCTCCAGAACTGGCGGTTTGGTCGGAACGTCGGGTATGCTAGACCCGGCTTTCGATCGGGCAAGTACGCACCATCTGGTAAGTACCCGTCGGACGGGGGGGGGGGCGTCGATATGGCGAAGCGGACGTATAGTTGTGGGCTGGAAGCGTCGCTGGACGTCGTCGGGGGCAAGTGGAAGCCGATCGTGCTCTGGCAGCTCTCGGCGGGCCCCCGACGGTTCGGCGAGCTTCGCCGGCTGGTGGCGGGGATCAGCGAGAAGATGCTGATCCAGCAGCTCAGGGAGATGCAGGCGGACGGGATCGTCGCCCGCGAGGACTTCCGGGAGATCCCGCCCCGGGTCGAGTATTCCCTGACCGAGTTCGGGGTCTCGCTCCGCGAGGCCCTCCGGCCACTCTGCGAGTGGGGCGGCGAGCACATGGGCCGGATCGGGGCGGCGAGGGACCGGGCCGACGAGGGGACCTCACCCCTGGGCTCGCGGTGCGGGGCCGATTACAATGAGGCTGGGGCGGCCGGTTCCGCGACGGCGAAGGGGCACGGGGTCTGACGGTGGATCGACTGAGCGTCCTCTGTTTCGGCGGGACTTACGGGCTGGCGCTGGCCTGCGACCTGGCCCGGTTCGTCGTCCGGGGGTCGGCCCGCTGGTACGCGACCCTGGGGCTGACGGCGCTGGCGTGGGTCGTGCAGACGGCGTATCTTGGGAACCTCGCCTACCGGACGCGGCAGCTCCCGGTGTCGACGGTCTCGGAGTCGCTGCTGGTCCTGTCGTGGGTCCTGGCGGCGGTGGGCCTGTACCTGATCGTCCGGTCGCCGAAGCCGGTGGCGGTGGGGGTGTTCGTGCTGCCGGTGGTGCTGGGCCTGGTGGTGGTCGGGGGCGTCTGGGCGCCTCGCGAGGACTGGGCCGGGTCGGGCTGGGGCGCGGCGACCCATTTCTGGGGCGCCGCGCATGGGGTGCTCTATCTGGTCGGCGCGGTGGCGTCGTGCGTGGCGTTCGCGGCGGGCCTGATGTACCTGGCGCAGTCGCACCGGCTCAAGCACAAGCGACCCCCTCGGTTCGGGTTCGCCCTGCCGAGCCTGGAGCAGACCGAGCGGCTGAACCGGGGGGCGATCACGGTGGCCTTCCCGTTCCTGACGGCGGGGCTGCTGGTCGGCCTGGTGATGGAGGCGGCCCTGCGGAAGGCCGGCCACCCCCGGCTGGGCTGGACCGACCCCAAGGTCATCAGCGGCGTGCTGATGTGGCTGGTCTTCGCCGGCCTGCTCCACGCCCGGTTCCGGCCCGAGATGCGCGGGCGGCGGGTCATGCTGTTCACCGTCGTCGCCTTCCTCTGCCTGGCCTTCGCCACCGTGGGCGTCGACCTGATGCACATCACGTCGCACGGCGTGCCGGAGAAGAGGGCTGAAGGTTCGGGATTCCCTTGTAGGGTGGGTGAGCGGCAGCGAAACCCACCATCGCCAGTGATGTCGACCGGAGATCGGTGGGTTTCGCTGCCGCTCACCCACCCTACAAGATTGAATCCTGCCGCAAGGGGGGGGGCGTCGTGAAGCTCCTGGCCCTGGGGGTGGATCACCGGAAGGCGCCGGCGCCGATCCGCGAGGCCCTGGCGTTCGAAGGGCCTCGGCGGGACGAGGGGCTCGATGCGCTCACGAAGGCGTTCCCGGGCGGCGAGTTCGTCGTCCTCTCGACGTGCAACCGGGTCGAGGTCTACGCGGCCGGGACGTCGTCGGCGATCCCGACGACGGGCGCCCTGATCGACTTCCTGGCCCACTTCCACGCCAGGCCCGCCGAGGCCTTCGCCACCCACCTGGTCGACCACCACGACGGCCGGGCGGTCTCGCACCTGTTCAAGGTCGCCGCGAGCCTGGAGAGCCTGGTCCTGGGCGAGGGGCAGATCCTCGGCCAGGTCCGCGACGCCTACAAGGCGGCGTCCGCCCGGAAGGCCGTCGGGCCGATCCTCCACGCCGTCTTCCCGCACGCCCTCCGCGTCGGCAAGCTCGTCCGCGAGCAGACCGGCATGGACAAGGGGAAGCTCTCCGTCGCCAGCGTGGCCGTCGACGTCGCCAGGGACGTCTTCGACACGTTCGTCGACAAGACCGTCCTGGTCATCGGCGCCGGCAAGATGGGCGACCTGACCTTGCAGCACCTCGCGGCGCTCCGCCCCGGCTCGATCCTCGTGACCAACCGGAACCCCGAGCGGGCCCTGGCCGCCGCGAGCCGCTGGGGCGGCCGGGCCGTCCCGTTTGAACGGCTCGAGGCGGCGCTGGTCGAGGCCGACGTCGTCGTCAGCACCACCGCCGCCGAGCGGCCGATCGTCGACCTCGCGACCTACGCGAGGGTCCAGAAGGCCCGCAAGAACCGCCTGTCGCTGATCCTCGACATCGCCATCCCGCGCGACTTCGACCCGAAGGTCGGCGACCTGGAGCAGGTGATGCTCTACAACGTCGACGACCTCCGGGCCCAGGCCGAGCAGAACCGGCAGAAGCGGCAGAAGGGGGTCGACCCGGCCCTGGCGATCATCGAGCGCGAGGCCCACCTCTGCCTGGCCAACCTCCGGCACCGGACCCACGCCGGCGCCGTGCTCCGCCAGCTCGGAGACTACGCCGACGCCGCCCGGCTCCGCGAGCAAGAATCCCTCTTCGCCCGGAATCCCGAGTTCACCCAGGCCCAGCGCGACGCCATCGCCCACACCCTCCAGCGGCTCCAGAACCAGTTCCTCCACCACCCCCGCGCCGCCGTCCGGACCGCCTCCGAGGCCGAGGCCGCCGAGCACCCCCACCCCCTCCTCCACGCCGTCAAGTCCCTCTTCGGCCTGGCCGAGCGGGAGGGGAGAGACGATGACGTTCAATGAGCTGGTCAAAGTGCTGCGGGATCACGGCTTCTCCATCGTCAAGGAGAAAGGGTCGATCCGCTATTACGGCAAGGAAGGCCACGAAAGACTCGTCCGGCTCGATTATCATGGCTCGAAGGAAGTGCCGACCGGGACCTGCCGGGCCATCCTCAAAGCGGCCGGCATCGACCAATCTTGATGGGCGAACAATGATCGAACTTCCTTATTCCCTGATCATCGAAGCGACCGACGAGCCCGATTTTTTCGGCTTCTACTCGCCCGAACTGGAGGGCTTCTCGGGGATCGGCCACTCGGTCGAGGATTGCCTCTATCGAGCGAGATGGGGGATGAAGGAGCACGCCGAATTGCTCGCCGAGCGCGGCCTGCCGGTCCCGCCACCCAGCGGCGATCCGACCGTGCTCCTCCGCAACGAGGCGAAGGCCCCCGTCGCCTGAACCCTCACCGCCCGGCCGTCTTGACCTCGAACCGGTCTCGGGTCCGCACGTAGTCGTTGCCGGCCATCCGGCCGATCGCGGCGAGCTTGTCGGCGTCGACCCGGAAGCGCTCGTCGATCAGGTGGTCGCGGACGTGGATGTGCACGACCTCGCCGATGACCAGCCGGGCGGTCCCGACGGGGATGATGTGGGTCGTCCGGCACTCGAACGAGACCGACGCCTCGCCCACGCGCGGGGCCTTCACGACCAGGCTCGGCGCCGGGGTCAGGCCGGCGTGGAGGAACTCGGACACCCCGAAAGGATGCGACTCGCCGGTCCTGGCCATCTCGGCGGCGTAGGTCTCGTCGGCGACGTTCACCACGAACTCGCCGACGCCGCCGTCCTCGGCGAACCGGGCGTTGCGGAGGGTGTCCTTGTCGGTCCCGTCCGACTTCGTCCCGCCCACGGTGAACGCCAGGCTCAGCGGCGAGTGGCTGGCGACCGTGAAGTACGAGAACGGCGCCACGTTGGGCATCCCGTCGACCGAGACCGTCGAGACCACCGCGATCGGCCGGGGGACCACGCACCCGATGATCAGCCTGTTGCAGAGGTCCGCCGCCAGGCCTCGCGGGTCGATCTCCATGAACCTTCGCTCCCCGGTCGCCCTCGAATCTTCACGAGTGATGATAAGGATAGACGCGACGGCGGCGCGGTCAAGTGACGGTCAGCGGAAGGGCTCGCCGCCGAGCAGCTTCTCGACGGCGGCGAGGTATTTCTCGAACAGCGGGCCGCGGTCCCGCCGGATCTCGCCCGGCCCAGGGATGGTCTCCTGGCCGGGGAAGAGTTGGCGGCCTTGCGACCGGACGGAGCGGCCGGCATGATCGGCCTCGACACTCCAGAAGGTGCCGTCGAAAATCCGGGAGTCATCGTAGCGGGGTCGCCAGTCCCAGAGGCCGACCTCGTCCATCG
>JAJYDH010000280.1 GCA_021777685.1 Planctomycetota bacterium
GCTCGACGTCACCGTCGGCGACTTCACCCGCCTCGAACCCCCGTCCAAACCTCGGGCGAACCTGATCCTGGCGAATCCGCCTTACGTCCGCCATCACCACCTCAATCGGGACGCCAAGAGTCATCTTGCCGAAGCCGTCCATCGGCGATTGGGTGTCAAAATCAACGGCCTGGCCGGGCTCTATGCGTACTTCCTGCTCCTGGCCGACGCCTGGCTCGCCGAGGGGGGATTGGCGGTCTGGCTCGTCCCCTCCGAATTCCTCGACGTGAACTACGGCGAGGCCCTCCGGAACTACCTGGCGAGCCGGGTGACGCTCCTGCACGTCCACCGGTTCCGCCCGGCCGACGGCCAGTTCGGCGATGCCCTCGTGACGTCGGCCGTCGTCGCCTTCGAGAAGACGCCTCCGCCCCCGTCGCACCGGCCCCGGATGAGTTTCGGCGGGCCGCTCGATCGCCCCGAGCGGGCCGAATCCGTCCCGCTGGCGGCGCTCCGGGCCTCGAAGAAATGGTCAGGATTTCCGGGCGACGAGGTCGGTCCTCGGCCGGATTTCCCGCCGTCCGGCGTCACGCTGGGCGACCTGTTCGCGATCAGGCGGGGGATCGTCACCGGGGCCAACGCCTTCTTCATCCTGCCGCTGGACGAGGCCCTGGGCCGGGGAATCCCCCGGGCCTTCCTCCGGCCGATCCTCCCCAGCCCCCGGCACCTGACCGAAGGCGTGATCGAGGCCGGGGGGGACGGCTACCCGCGACTCTCCCGGCCGCTCGCGCTGGTCGACTGCGACCGTCCCGAGGACGAACTCCGCCGGTCGGCCCCCGGGCTGGCCGCGTACCTCGACCTCGGCCGGGGACGGGGGCTCGACGCGGGCTATCTGACGAGCCGTCGGGCCCCCTGGTACGCCCAGGAGCGTCGGGAGCCCGCGCCGTTCCTCTGCACCTACATGGCCCGCCCGCGCACCGACGCCCCGCCGTTCCGGTTCTTCTGGAACCGCTCGGAGGCCACCGCGCCCAACGTCTTCCTCCTGCTCTACCCGAAGCCCCCCCTGCGATGCCTGCTCGAAGCCCGCCCCGACCTCCAGGCCGTCCTCTTCGAGCGACTGAGGGCGATCCCCGCCCGCGACCTCATCGGCGAGGGCCGCGTCTACGGCGGCGGGCTCCACAAGATCGAGCCGAGGGAGCTGGCCGCGCTGCCGCTGGATGTATGGAGCGACCTCGACGTCCCCGGACTTTACAGCGGATCACACTCGTGTCGCGCCCGGAGAAAGGGGACAGGCACCCGGCCCGAGGAGGGTCCTCCGGGTTCGTGAGCCATTCTGGGGCCGGGAGCCAGTCCCCTTTCTCCTCGTGAGTGCGCGATCCGAAGGTTAACGGCTGTAATCCCGCTCCACCCGACCCTGGCGCGGACCGTCAGCACCGCCGCATCCCCGCCGCGTCGGCTCATTCTCGGGCCCGCGATCGCCGAAAACTACCTTGACCCTTTCTCCGTCCGAGACTATCCTGCCGCGCCTTCATCGCCTGTTCCCCCCCCCGTTCGTGAAGATCGAGCCATATCATGGCACATGGAAGCCCCTACTCAGAGGTGATCAGGATGGCGAGTTCCGAGACAATCAATTACGGGGATATTCATGGGTCGATTCTCGAATACGAGAAGACCTATGAACGGTCGTTGGGCGGCTGGCGGGAGGGCGACCAGGTCTCCTTCGCGAGCGTCGAGCTGGAAGTGGGCCGACTTTGGCATTCGCTTGTCCTTCTCCTCCAGCCCCACCTGGTCCTCGAGACGGGCACCTTCAAGGGATACTCGACGGCGTGCATCGCATCGGCCCTGGTCACCCTGGGCGGCGATCGGCGGGTCATCACGATCGACCCGGAACCTCAACCCGGGCAGATTTGGGAGGGGACCGACCTGGAATCGGTCATCTCGCTCCGCCCCCAGAAGTCGGAGGATGCATTCCCTGAGCTGGCCGGGGCGAAGATGCAGTTCGACATGCTTGTCCTCGACTCGGATCATCACTACGACACGATCATGACGGAGTTGATGCTGTACGAGCCGCTCCTCAAGGAGGGCGGGACCATCCTCATGCACGACTCGCTCTTCTTCGACGGCGTCGGCGCGGCGACCCGTCAACTGCTGGCCAATCCTCGATTCCGGGGCGTGGCCTTCGACTCGCCCCGCCGCGTCTTGCCCGATGTGCGCTGCCCGGGCGTTACGCTCGTCCGCAAGGAACGCGCGGGCGGGCCGGAACTCTTTTTCGAGGAGCAATACCGGGGCTGGTTCGACGGCGATGTCTGGACGCCCCCGCTCCTGCGCGCCTGAGCTCCCGTCGCCGCAGCCGCCGAGTCGTGAGAGGCCGGGACGAAACACCCGGCCGCCTCGATGGATCGCCGGCCGCCGCGGGCCGCCTCCGAATCATCGGCCGGGCATCGAGATGGGCGGGCCGCGCGGATTCTCGGGATTGCGCCGGATTGAAACTGATCCTGGGAGAAGCCCCATGACGATGTTGTAGGGCGAGAGCATATCTCGGACCGGTCCCCAGCGGGGCCCACGGCGGTCGGGCTCGGCTCCCCGAGGACGAGCCGGCCTCGCCCGTGTTGAGGACGTCGAAGTGTGCCCGAATCATCCAAGTATCTTCGGTGAGGTCTGGGACCGTTGCCCTCGACGTCCCGGTTGAGATCAGATGGACTCCGGACGGAGGACGATACTGGTGGATATGAGAGATTACGATCTGATCGTCGTCGGGGCGGGCTTCTACGGCCTGACCATCGCGGAGCGGGCGGCCAACGAGCTCGGCCGGAAGGTCTGCGTGCTGGAGCGCCGGACGCACATCGGCGGCAACTCGTACTCCGAGAAGGACCCCGAGACGGGGATCGAATTCCACACCTACGGATCGCACCTCTTCCACACCAATTCCGAAGAGATCTGGGATTACCTGCACAAGTTCACCACGTTCACCAGCTACCGGCACCGGGTCGTCACGGTGCACCAGGGCAAGGCGTACCCGATGCCGATCGGGCTGGCGACGATCTGCAGCTTCTTCGGCCGGTACATGTCCCCCACCGAGGCCCGCGCCCTGATCGAGAGCCAGGTGGCCGCCGAGGACTTCAAGACGCCGGCGAACCTGGAAGAGAAGGCGATCTCGCTGATCGGCCGGCCGCTCTACGACGCCTTCATCAAGGGGTATACCAAGAAGCAGTGGCAGACCGACCCGAAGGAGCTGCCGGCCGGCATCATCACCCGGCTTCCGGTCCGGTTCACCTTCGAGGACGGGTACTTCTCGGACAAGTACGAGGGGCTGCCGACGGACGGCTACACGGCGATCTTCGAGAGGATGATCGACTCGCCGCTGATCGACGTGAAGATGGGCGTCGACTTCTTCGAGATCCGCAAGCAGATCCCGGCGGGCAAGCTGATCGTCTACACCGGGCCGCTCGACCGCTACTTCGACTACAAGGCCGGCGCGCTGGGCTGGCGGACGCTGGACTTCGAGAAGGAAGTCGTCCCGGTCGACGACCACCAGGGGACCTCGGTCCTCAACTACGCCGACGAGTCGGTGCCCTACACGCGGGTCCACGAGTTCAAGCACCTCCACCCCGAGCGGAAGTACCACCCGGGCAAGTCGGTCATCTATCGCGAGTACTCCCGGTTCGCCTCGCGGTCGGACGAGCCGTATTACCCGATCAACACGGCGAACGACCTGAAGACGCTGGAGGCCTACAAGGCCATGGCCGAGATGGAGCCCAACTTCATCACCGGGGGGCGGCTCGGCTCGTACAAGTACCTTGACATGCACCAGGCGATCGGCGCGGCCCTGAAGACGTTCAGGGGGCAGATCGTCCCCTTCTTCGGCCGCTCCCAGGGTGAGGCCGCTTGAGGGCGAGGACCCATGACCCAGCATGTCATCCAGCGGTGCGTCTTTCCGGTAGAGCAGCGCCTCTTCCCGCTCTACTATCGGCTCGACCAGAGCCCGGAGAGCCGGTTCCTCGAGCCCGAGCCCCCGGGTCGCTTCTCGATCTGGATCGCGCGCGGATCGAAGCTCATCACCGACACGTATTTCAACAGCTTCTACGAGAGCTACTGGCGGCGCTACACGCGGCTCGGCGTGCTCCGGCTCCGGCTGGTGCTCTCGGGGCGGGGGACGGTCCTGCTCCTCCGCCGGGCGTTCGTGACCGGGCTGACCCTCCTGGAGTCCGTCACCTTCGACGGCGACCAGGTCGAGGTCACGATCGACGTGCCCGAGCCCACCCTCCACTACCGGGAGGCCGGGGCGCTCCACTTCGACATCATCGCGCGGGCCTCGAACGTCCGCCTGGAGCGGGCGGACTGGCTGGCGGTCGACGTCGAGCCCGAGCCGATGCGGATGGTCGCCGGCTACTGCACGTTCAACCGCGAGAAGTTCCTCCTGGCCAACGTCCGCTCGCTCCTGGAAGACGCCGAGGTGACCGAGGTCCTGGAGCGGGTCGTCGTGGTCGACCAGGGGACCGCCAAGGTCCGCGACCACCCGGCCTTCGACGACCTGCCGGCGCACTCGGCGTCGAAGCTCCAGGTCGTCGAGCAGGCCAACCTCGGCGGCGCCGGCGGGTTCACCCGCTCGATCGTCGAGGCCCGCGACATCCCCGACGCCACGCACATGCTCCTGATGGACGACGACGCCGTCACCGAGCCCGAGAGCGTCTTCCGCGCCGCCGCCTTCCAGTCGCTGGCCAAAGGCGACGTCGGCGTCGGCGGGCAGATGCTCGACATGCTCCGGCCGATGGAGGTCTACGAGTCGGGGGCGCTGGTCGACCCGGGCACACTGGGCGTCATCACCCCGGTCCACCGGCTCCACGCCGAGGCCTCGGCGCTCGTCCCGTTCTTCGAGGTCGCCTACACCCACTACAACGCCTGGTGGTTCTTCGCCTTCCCGCTCCGGCTGATCGACAAGGTCGGCATGCCGATGCCCGTCTTCATCCGGGGCGACGACGTCGAGTTCGGCTACCGCCTCTTCCAGGCCGGCGTCATCACCACCACCGTCCCCGGCATGGGCATCTGGCACGAGCCGTTCTACCTGAAGAAGGGCGGATGGCAGGCGTACTACGACCTGAGGAACATGCTGGCCCTGACCGCCGTCCACTTCGGCATGGGCCGCAAGCAGATCTTCAAGGTCTACCTCCGGCGGATGATGACCCAGCTCCTCTCGATGAACTACTACGAGGCCGAGATCCTCAGCGAGGCCGTCGACGACTATTGCAAGGGGCCGTCGATCTGCGAGGCCGACCCCCAGACGTTCCACAAGAAGCTGCTCGCGCTCCGGAAGGACTTCCCGCAGGAGTCGGTCCCCCGCGCGAAGTGCCTGCCGACCTCGAATCCGGCCCCCGCGCCCTCGACCAGGCTCCAGCGGATCAAGCACCTTTACCGGTGCTTCAAGAACCAGTTCCTCCGCCCGAGCCCCGCCCAGGACGCCCCTCCGGGCCACGTGATCCCCGACGAGTTCTGCCGGTGGTGGTACATGGCCCTTGTCGACGTCGTCGCCGTCCAGGACTGGCACACCGACAGCCATCGGGTCTACCGCCGATCCAGGGAGCACTTCCTCCGGATCTTGAAGAAGGGCCTGAAGTCCGCGTACACCCTCTATCGCGAGCACGACCGCGTCTCCGGGGAGTGGCGAGCGGCCCACGCCCGTCTGACCAGCCCGGAATTCTGGGACCGTTACCTCGGCATCGATCGCGAGGCCCGCGACGCCGAGGCCCGCGACGACCGGTCCCAGCGGGCGGCCTGATCCGGTCCCTCCCGATCTGACCCGGCATGATCGACGAGACGATGGTCGAAGGACGAACCGGGGATGCCCCCGATCGGCCATCGACCATCGTCTCGCCGGCCATTCCGGGCTCATATCCCCGACGCCGGGTCCCGGGCAACGGCGAGACGACCGCTCGGAGACGGCCGCTCCCGCCGTTTTTCTGCGGAAGCCGGGCCGGACGGCCGATAGAAAACATTTGAGTTCGCCGATTCGCCCAGGAGCAAGAGATGAGCGGAGCGACGCCCCAGGGACGGAAGGCCCGGGTGCCGGGCGGGCTGCTGGGCATGCTCGCCCTGGTGGCCGCCATCGAGCTGACGATCGAGGCCCGGCGCCTCGACTACGTCCTCCACTGGTCCGATGACTGGAGGCGCACCGCCGAGGTGGCCTCGGTCGGCGTCAAGCATTGCGACGTCCTGTTCTTCGGCGACAGCATGGTCAAGTTCGGCGTCCTTCCCCGGATGATCGAGGCCCGGACCGGGCTCAAGGCGTACAACCTGGCGGTCAACGCCGGGACGACCCCCACCAACTATTTCCTGCTCCGCCGGGCGCTCGACGCCGGGGCGAAGCCCAAGGTGGTCGTCGCCGACTTCTTCGCCCTGATGAAGCCCGAGAACCCCCACGAGCGGATGGGAGCCTATTGTGAACTGGCGACCGCGCGAGACTGCGTCGACCTCGGCTGGACCTCCGGCGACTGGTCGCTGACGTCCCGGTCCCTCCTGGGCAAGGTCCTGTCGTCCTACAAGAGACGGTACGACATCCGGACCGGCATCATGGCCGCCTTCCGCGGCGAGCGGGCCTCCGAGTGGCCGAGGCTGTCGGTCATCTGGGCGACCTGGGCCGACCAGGCCGGCGCCCAGCCGCTGCCGAGGATGCCCTGGGGATACCAATTCGACCCCGTGATGGCCCAGAGTCTCGCCGTGCCCAACTGGTCGTGCGACCCCTTCAACGCCTCGTACATCGAACGATTCCTCTCGCTGGCCGAGTCGAAGGGTATCCGCGTCATCTGGCTGATGCCGCCGATGAGCCCGTCGATCGCGGCCATCCGCAAGCCATTCGGGGCCGACGAGGCCTACGATCGGTTCGCCAGGTCCGTCCTGGAGCGCCATCCCGGGGTCGAGATCCTCGACGCGCGGAACTCGGGCTACGACGACTCGGTCCACAACGACGTGCTCCACCTGGACCACCGGGGAGCGAAGATCATGACGGCCGACCTGTCCGATGTCCTCGCCGGGATGATCCGGGGCCGAAACGCCGCCGCGCCCGCCGATCGCTGGGCCGCCCTCCCGCCGGTCAACGGCCGGTCGGGCGACGAGCCGGCCCGGAGCCTGGCCGACTCGGGCGGGGCGACCGTCCGGTAGCCCTCGAATTCGGGATGGTCGATGAGACGATGGTCGATGGGCGAGCGGGAGAATTCCCCGATCGATCATCGATCATCGACCATCGTCACATCGACCATCCCGGGCTCGTCAGCCCGTCAGCCCCCGGATCGGCGAGCCGGTGCTGAGGGGGAAAGGCCGGTCGAAGGGGTCGCGGATCTGGGTCTCGGGGTCCAGCCCCATCGCCCGGTAGATCGTGGCGGCGACGTCGGGCGGGGTGACGGGGTCCTTCGAGGGATGGGCCGCGTGGGGGTCGCTCGCCCCGTAGATCGCCCCGCCGGGCATCCCGCCGCCGGCGAAGAGCACGGTGTAGCAGTGCGGCCAGTGGTCGCGGCCCCCCTTGTCGGCCCCGGCGCTGCTGGTGATCTGGCCGACCTTCGGGGTCCGGCCGAACTCGCCCATCGCGGCGATCAGGGTCGAGTCGAGCAGGCCCCGGTCGTGGAGGTCGGCGAGCAGGGCCGAGAACCCCCGGTCGAACATCGGCAAAAGCGACCGCTTCAAGAGCGGGAAGTGGTCGCGGTGGGTGTCCCAGCTCTGGTCGTACCGGGCCCCGGTGCAGACGGTGACGACCCGGACCCCGGCCTCGATCAGCCGGCGGGCCAGGAGGAGGCACTGGCCCAGGTGGGGCAGGCCGCCGAACTGGCGGGCCTCCTTGGTCCTCGGGTTGCCGGGGTCGAGCCCGTACCGCTCGCGGACGTGGGCCGGCTCCTCGGAGAGGTCGAACGCCCGGCGGGCCTCGGGGCTGGCGATCAGGTCGAACGCCTTCCGGTAGTGGGCGTCGAGCCGGTTGGCCTCCTGGCCGTCGCCGAGCGTGGCCGAGACGGCGTCGAGGAGCGACCGACGCCGCCCGACCCGCTCCAGCGGCAGCTCGCGGGGCAGCTCCAGCCCGGGGACCCGGTAGCCCGGCCGGCTCGGGTCGCCCGCCACGAACGGCTCGAACGGGCCGCCGAGGAACCCCGCGTCCTGGCCGGGCAGGAACGAGCCGTTGTTGCTCATCCAGTCGGGCAGGTGGACGAAGTCGGGCAGCGGCCGGCCCGACGGGCGGAGCTTCGCCAGGACCGAGCCGAACGGCGGGAAGTTGTCCGGCCCCGGCGCGGTGATCAGCCGGCCGTTGACCACCGGGTCGCGGCCGGTCAGCGCGTAGTAGGCCCCGGCGTTGTGGTCGCCGATGGTGTGGTGGACCGACCGGACGAGCGTGAGGTGGTGGGCCTGCTTCGCGAGCATCGGCAGGTGCTCGCAGAACTGGAGGCCCGGGACGGTGGTGGCGATCGGCCGGAACTCGCCGCGGACGCCCTCG
>JAJYDH010000281.1 GCA_021777685.1 Planctomycetota bacterium
GAGCCCCACCATCCCGGCGTGGTGGGGCTCGCCCGAGGCTCGACCCACCCTACGAATGCCGATACGCCTTGCAGAGTCCTCAGTCCTCAGTCGTGCGACGACGGCAGGACGGCGACGTAGGGCAGGTGGCGATAGTCGTCGTCGAAGTCGAGGCCGTAGCCGACGACGAAGGCGTCGGGGATCTCGAACCCGCAGTAGTCGGGCTCGATCTGGACCTCCTGGCGGCCCTTCTTGCGGAGGAGCACGGCGGTCCGGACCCTCAGGGCGCCCCGGTCGGACATCCGGTGGACCAGCGTGGCCAGCGTGTGCCCGGTGTCGAGGATGTCGTCGAGGAGCAGGACGTCCCGCCCGGCGACGTCGGGGGCGAACGACTCGTTGATGATCAGGGCTCCCGCGGTGGTGGTCGCCCCCTTGTAGCTGCTGGCCTGGAGGAGCGCCACGCGGAGCGGGAGCTGGATCTGGCGGATCAGGTCGGCCAGCACGATCAGGCTGCCGGTCAGGATGGCGACGATCGTCAGCGGCCGGCCCTGGTAGTCGGCCTCGATCTGCCGGCCCAGCTCGCGGACCCGCTCCTGGATCTGGGCCTCGGTGATCAGGATCTCCACGACGTCCCGGCCCTCAAGGTGGTGCAGGCTCGGCGGCGCGGCCTCGCCGACCGACGACGGACGGCCGCCCGGGAGGAGGCGGCGACCGGCGCGATCCATCATGACGGAAGGGACGGCCCACGCCAAGGGGCGAGGAACCTCGGGCTCGATCGGATCGGATCGAGCCGGGCTCAGACCCCGGCCGCCGCCCGGCGGGACCGGCGGAAGGCCCGGGCCCGGAGCAGGCCGACGCCGGCCAGGGCCGACCAGAGGGCCAGCGAGACCGGCTCCGGCGCGTTCGTCACCGGGGTGGCCGGCGGGGCGCCGTTAACCGAGGTCGGGGTGTACGACAGCAGCTCGGGGGCCATCGGCGAGAGGTCGACCGGCCCCGGCGGCTGGAGCGTCAGCGTGGGCGCGGTCGCCGAGCTGTAGCTCGGCTCCAGGCTCACCTTGAAGTTGAGCACCCCGCCGGGCGCGAGCCCGCCGTTGCCGAACTGCAAGGCCAGCTCCTGCGACGACGGGTCGGTCGGGCTGAGGAACACCTGGAGGTTGTTCGGGTCGAAGCCCGACGAGCCGCCGACGATCGTCAGCGGGCTGGTCGTCGGGTCGAGCGGCTGCACCGAGTTCGGCGGGACGACGCTGGTCACGATCAGGTCGGTGACCGGCTTCGCCTCGGTGTTCACCAGCTCGTAATAGGCGTACTTCGTCCCGTTCTCGGTCACGATGCTCGCCGCCGAAGCGGATGACGGCAGGGCCGCCGCGATGAAGGCGGCCGGCAGCAGGGCCAGGGATGCGATGCAGCGTCTCAACACGGCGAAAACTCCTCCTGAATTCGAGCCATGAGCCCATGACAAGGCCGATCCGCTTCCCCGCCGCCGATCCGTCCGTAAGTCGGTCGATCGGGTCGGCTCGCGACCGATCAATCGGTCGGTCGGAGTCGTCCCGGCGGGGACTCATCCTGATTGTGAATCGTCGGGGAGTGCGCGTCCGAGGTGGGGTCCGAGGACCGGGTCCGAGCCCTGACCGCGAACGGGCCGCATTCTGCTGCGATCCCCGAGATCGGTCAACCCCAGCTCGACCGAGCCTTGAGGAAAAATCGACAAAACCGGGCCGATACTTGGGGCCAAATCCCGGAATAAGCCGGATCTCCACGGTTTTCGCCATTTCCCGCCGGGCCCCCGCAAGCCGGATGGGCGACGGGCGATGAGGGAAGGGGATGGGCGAGGCCGGGAAATGAGGATGTCAGCCCGTCGAACATCCCCGCCGATCGGCCATCGGCCATCCACCATCCCCTCAATGCGGGCTGTCGGGGGCGGGGCCCATTCCGAATTCGCCGCCGATCGAATAGGATGCGGGGGCCGAGCGTCATCCTCTTCAGGTGACCGCATGCCCGAGGCAACCATCCGCGCGATGGAGACCGACGAAGCGCTGGTCCGACTGGCCCGAGAGGGGGACCGCTCCGCCATGGAGGAGCTGTTCCGCCGCCACTGGGGCGTCGCCTATCGGGTGGCGTACCGGCTCCTCGGCCACGACCAGGACGCCCAGGACGCCACGCAAGAGTGCATGATCAAGGCGATGGCCCACCTGGGCGACTTCGACGGCCGGAGCGGGTTCCGGACCTGGCTCCTTCGGATCGTGACCAACGCCGCCTTCGACGCCGGCCGGAGGCGGAAGCGGCGGGCGACCGTCGGGCTGGGGTCGGCCGAGGGGGACGCGGGCGGGTTCGAGCCGGCCCGGGAAGACGACCCGGCCCGGAACCTCCGGCGACAGGACCTCCGCAACACCCTCGACACCGCCCTCGACAAGATCCCGCCCAAGCTCCGCAAGACCTTCGTCCTGTTCGCCGAGGCCGGACTGACCTACGCCGAGATCGCCGAGGTCCAGCAGGTGCCGATCGGGACCGTGATGAGCCGGATCTATAATGCCAGGACCAAGCTTCAATCGTATCTGGACGGCGTCGAAGGACTCTGAGACGATCGATCGAACGATCGCGGCCCGACGCCGCCGCCCGGGAGTGTGACCGATGCGTTGTGACGATGTGACCCGAGAACTCGCGACCCCCTCCGGCGACCTCGACCCGGCCGATCTGGCCGGGCACCTGGCCTCCTGCGCGAGCTGTGCCGGGTGGGCAAGCCGGGCCTCGGACCTCGACCGGATCTGGGAGGCGACCCGGCCGGCCGAGCCCTCCGCCGACGCCCTCGACGCGCTCTGGGCCCACGCCTCGGCCGCCCTCGACGCCCGGACCGCCCCGGCCACCCTCCGGTTCGAGGCCCCGGGACGCCCCCGACGACGGGCGGCGCTCGCGTTCGCGCTGGCCTCGGCCGCCGCCGTCCTGTTCGCGGCATCGGCCCTGTTCCGCGACCGCGCGCCGGATGCTCCGAAGGTCGCCGACAACCAAGTCGCCTCTCCGCCCGTCCGGGCGACAGCCCCGCCCCCGTCGGTCGTGAAGGTGAACGTGGACGTCGACCAGATCGCCATCGTCCGGATCGGCGAGGGGGGCCCTCGGGTCGAGATCCTCGACGAGACGCCTCTGTTCGCCTCGTCCTCGCTGGCCGACGACACGCCCCACGACAGGTTCAACGCCTGGGAAAGCATGGCCTCCCGATGACCGGCCCCCGCCCATCGACCCGGGCGGCCTGGTCGGTCCTGGTCGCACTGGCGATCGGCCCCGTCCTCGCCCTCCCGAGCCCGGCGCGTGCGCAGGGGGCTCCGGGCCGCCAGGTGGTCTTGTTCGGCGTTCTGGCCACGCCGGGCGGCACCGCGATGGACGCGAAGATCTCGCCGGTGGTCGCGGCGCAGCTCCGCCGGACCCTGCCCGGCCACAGCTTCAAGCTGATCCAGATCAAGAGCGACCGGGTCCTCCCCGGCCAGTCGGTCGAGCTGGACCTGGGCGACGGATTCGTGGCCACCGCCCAGCTCCTCAACCCGCTCGACCCCAACGGCAAGGTCCAGATGCGGTTCGACCTCTCGCTGATGGGCCTGCCGCAGTTCCAGTCGATCGTGGCGACGCCCCCCGACCAGTTCAACTTCTTCGACAAGATGCTGCCCAGCAACGCCCACCTGCTCATCGGCGTCGGCGCCCGCTGAGCGGGCCTCCGGACTCCCGGGGGGACGGGTCTCCTCCACGATCCCGCCAGGCTTCGATGGGCGATGGGCGAGGCGGGCCATCGGTCGAGACGATCTCAGATCTGAGATCTCAGATCCTGGATCGGTGTTTCGAGACCTCTGGGCGGGGCCGCGGCCCGGAAATGAGATCGGGCCGCCCCGGCCGGCGAGGTGGTCCTCGCCGAACGAGGGCCTTCGCGCGGCCGAGACGGCCGATCACGTCGTCCTTCTCCCGGGACCGCGACGGCCCTCCGGATGAATCCGGAGGGAGGGAACGATCGGGGCGGACGACGCTTTGATTTTCCAGTCGGGCCGATCCCTGGCCCCGGGCCTTCGGTCGCGTTCCTTCCCTGGACGCGGTCGAGTCCAGGCCCATGTCTCGGCCATCCCTGGCCGGTCCGGAGATCCCTCCGACACCGACGTTATCGGCCGCGACGGCACCCCGGCCTGAACAATTCCGACCGGATCGGGACCGCGGCCGGCCGACCGGGGGTCAGCGATGGCCGTGACCGATCGTCCCGGGGTCGGCCGGGGCATGGCCGACCGCCTCGGGGTCCGCCGAGCGGCGGGGGGCCCACGGTGGCGAGCCCAGGGCCCAGGAGATCAGCATCGAGGCCGGGATCGGCATCAGCGCGATCGCCAGGGCGATCCAGAACGAGATCCGCTCGGAGCGCTCCCACTCCGTCGAGCGGGCCGCGCGGCCCCGGTCCTTGTCGGCTCGATCGAGATTCATCGGACCATCCCCGCGCCCGGCGGTCGCCCCGCCCCCGGACGGGATGAAGCCCAAGAGATCGTCGGGAGCCCGCTCATGAGGATAATTCGAGACCGGCCGGCCCGCCAGTAACCTGTCTTCAAGGGCCCGGGTCGCGGGCCTCGACGACCCCGGCGGAATCTCGGATCAACCCGCCGGCCGTCCGGTTATGCTGGGAGGGGACCGGCCGCCGGGCCGCGCTTCGCCCGCGACGAGCACCCGCCTTCGAGATGGGGGACGATGCCCATGACGACTCCTCGCCAAGAGGTCTGCCGGTCGACCGCCGAGGCCATCCGCCGGGCCGCGCCGGGGTTGGCCTCGATGAAGGCCGTCCTCGGCTTCGACGGCTTCGTCGACGAGATCATCGCCGTCGTCGACAAGCGCCACGGCCCCGACAGCTTCGAGCCGGTCGAGAGCATCGCCGCGATGGCCCGGAAGATCCTGGGGGCGGCCGGCGAGTCGAGCAACTACGAACTGGTCGTCAAGCAGCGCAAGCTCGGCGGCAACGGGCCGATCATGGCCAACGCCCTGGCCTCGCTCGGGCTCGACGTCACCTACATCGGCAACCTCGGCTACCCCGACGTCCACCTCGCGTTCCGCGACTTCGCCGCCAGGGCGAAGGTCATCACCATCGCCGAGCCCGGCCACACCGACGCCCTCGAATTCGCCGACGGCAAGCTGATGCTCGGCAAGACCCAGACCCTCGCCGACGTCAACTGGGAGACCCTGGTCGAGCGCGTCGGCAAGCGACAACTGATCGACCTGATGGCCGGCGCGACGCTGATCGGCACGGTCAACTGGACGATGCTCCCCCGCCTCGGAGAGGTCTGGGACAGGCTCCTCGAAGAGGTCTTCCCGGCCCTGCCGGAGGGCCACCGGACCCTCTACGTCGACCTCGCCGACCCCGAGAAGCGCACCCGCGAGGACCTCCGGGGCGCCCTGGCCACGGTGTCGAGGTTCCAGGAGCACATCGACGTGATCCTCGGGATGAACCTGAAGGAGGCCGCGCAGGTCGCCGAGGTCCTGAACCTGCCCGACCGGGCCGACCGCGAGGCGACGATCGAGGAGGACGCCGCCGCGATCCGCCGGGCGCTGTCGCTGCACTGCGTCGTGATCCACCCCCGCAAGTCCGCCGCCGCCGCGATCGAGGGCGAGTCGGTCCGCTTCCCCGGCCCGTTCGTCCAGAACCCGCTCATCAGCACCGGCGCCGGCGACCACTTCAATTCCGGCTTCTGCCTGGCCCGGGTCCTGGGCTTCGGCCTGGAGCAGAGCCTCTGCGCGGGCGTCGCCGCCAGCGGCTACTACGTCCGGACCGCCCACAGCCCCACCGCCGTCGAGCTGGCCGGGTTCATCGACGAGCTGCCGCCGCCCGAGGGTTGAGACGAGGAGAGATCGCCGTGGATATCGAATCGGAGCGTCAAGAAGACCTGTCCGAAGCCCGCGAGGGCCTGGCGTCCGCCGACGGTGAGTCGCTCGAAACCCGGTTCGGTCCGGGAAGCTTCGGATATCACGAGTTGCTCGACCGGGCCTCGATCCTGGTCGACAACTGGGATTCGTTCATCGCCTCGCACCCGTCGACGCTGCTCGATCCGGACCGCTATCGGAAGGCCCGGGAGATCGCCCAGGCGATGGCCGACTTCTACCAACTCGTGGGCCGCGGCGATGTGTCCATCTCGACCGATGCCGTCGTCCCGGGGGGTTGACCGGGGCGATCGATCGCGACAAGATCCCGATGAGGCCGTCCTGCCATGCTGATCCACACGTTCCGGCTCCCGGCCGACCTCGTCCCGCACCCGAGATTTGGCGCCACGGTCTCCCAATCGGGGCATCGCGTCTCGCATGAGGAGATCGTCAAGTCTTCCTGGAGACACGGCGGCTTTCTCGCGACGGTATTCCCCGAATCCGCGATGCGGGCGGACATCTCCCGGCAGAAGGATTCGGTCATCCCGCTCCAATACTACGTCGACCGCCTGGTCACCTGCCGGGAGTGCGCGCGGCCGTTCCTCTTCTTCGCCCGCGAGCAGCAACACTGGTACGAGGAACTCGGCTTCACCCTCGATGCCGACTGCGTCCGGTGCCCCGAGTGCCGCAAGGCCCGGCATCGCATCCGCCGGCGATTCCAGCGATTTTCGGACCTGATCGGGAAGGACGACCGGAGCGATGCCGAGCTGTCGACCCTGGTCGAAGACGCGGTCTTCCTGTCGCGGGCGGGCATCCTCCGGGACGAGCAGAAGCTCCGCCGGCTGAAGAACCTCGCCCTCGCGAGGATTCCCGAGGAGCCCGCGACAAGGGAGATCCTGGGCCGGCTCGGAGAGATCTCGGGGCGGGCTCCGACCGATCCGGACGGCGCGGAGATCCCGGCCGCCGGGCCATCCGTGTCGACACGACCGGAAATTGACGTGCTCGCCCTGACCTGGGAGCCCACCTACGAGATGTGGTACCGGAACACCCGGGACATGCTGGATACGGGGATCTCCCCCGGGCAGATCCGCGCCCAGTTCTCAATCCTGACCCAGCATTCGGGCCTCGGCGGAGACTTCGGCCGGATGGCGAGCCAGGTCCGCGAGGCGGTCGAGGACGCCCTGGCCGGCCGCCCGATCCGGGACACGCCCCCGCCGTAGGCGCAAGGATCTCTCCGATTGATGGTCACTCGAACGAGGCGCCCGGCCACCGCGAGAAGGCGACTATCGAATGACCTTCCGAGACTCGACACGGCCAACCGACACCAGGTCCGCTTGCTCGTGAACCATCAGTTCTGTACACTAGGTTGAATCCCCTGGCCCGAACGATCATGGTCGGGAAATCGTGTCGCTGGCGATTGATGAAAGAGCAGCGAAGGGCGGCACCTTGGAAGTGCGACCCGAGCCGAGAAGGCCGAACCGTTGGACGGGGACGGAGCCCGGCCCCGCCAGAGATTGGTGGGGAGAGGTGGAATCTCCATCAACTGAGTTCGCGCCGAGGCTCGCCGACGATGAAAGAAAGCGAGCAAGCGACGACGGACTACCCCGATCCCGTCGGCGATGATGACAACGAATCCGAGCCGACGGGCCAACCGACCGGGGAGATTCCCGAGTTGTTGAAACTCGGGGGCGAAGAGTCGCTGGCCGCCTACGCCGAGGCTTTCCAGAGCCTCATCCTGGCGAGGATGCCGATCATCGACCCTCGCGGGCTAGAAATCGTCTTCGATGACGATGCCTGTCGCCACGTTTGCATTCGCGAGGAGAGATTCGATAAGCGGCGGAAGCGGCATGAGGGCGAAGACCGCAGCCGCGAGGAATGGGATCAGGCCCGGGCCGAGCACATCCCTTGGATCTGGGTGGCCCTGACCGATCCTTCCGAGATCGTCAGGAACAAGAAGGTGGACGGAAACGAGGTCTACCTTCTGGGCTTGCCCCGCAAGGACCCCATCCGTCCCTCGTCTCGATATTACGTCTCCGTGAGGCCAATCCAGGGTGGCAAGCGTCTATTCAAGACAGCTTATCCGATCCGGCAGGATGAATGGGATGATGCCCGGAGAGGGAAGCCGGGGACAAAACACATCCTCTACCGCCGCCCAACCCCGCGTTATTGAGGCGCAAACGAAAGGGGCCGAGGGGAAGCGATCCCCGGCCCCTTCGTTTTCGCATGCACTTCGCCCGACGGCAATGATCTTGGCAACCAGCCCCCTGTTATGAAAAGCTGTCGGCTCAAACGCTTCCGGGGGTAGGTCGTTTCCGTCTCCGTGGAACCCAAAAGGTCCGGGCTGCCCGCTTGCCTTGAATCCTGGCGGCCCCGAGGGACCACAAGGACAAGGGATCGTGCGCGTGGGCCGGGGAGCCTTTCGACTCGACCCGTACTTACTATACGCCGACGGTGTTGACTAAGTCTACACCTTGTGAGCGCGGAGGGAATTGGGTGTGACAGCGGATTCTTGGGGTTCATGCCGCTCGTGCCCAAAACCGCTCCCACTGGTCGGTCTGGCGGCAGCAGATCAGGGCGGCC
>JAJYDH010000282.1 GCA_021777685.1 Planctomycetota bacterium
GCCGGGCCGGAAGACGACGCGGAGCGTCGAAGACGGCATTCCCACGCGGAGCGTGGGAACGAGGGTCTACGCCCTCGGCGATGTCCAAATTCGAAAGAGGCACCCCAGCACATCGGCCTTGCGGGGTCACGGCCTAGTTTACCAAAGTCTCCCGGATTGCCAGAAACCCCGGGGCACGACCGTTGGATCGGTCGGGCCGTCCTTCAGTCTGTCGTGCAAAGTGAAAATTAGACCCCGCTTTCCGACCGATTTCTGGCGGTTTTGGCCCTCATTTCCTCAAAAAAATGCCCGATCCGCCCCGCTTTTGGCCCGGTTCGGCGTCTATTTCGGCCGACTTTGCATGGCAAAGATGGCGAAAAGTGGAGACGGAACGGGGTCGGGATCGCCATCCTGGCTCGACTTCCCGGCTCGACTCCTGAGTAAAAATCGCGAGCCCGGTCGGAATAGTGTGTTCGATTCGCCCCTTCGGTCCTGAATATCATCGAGACCGTTCGGCGGTGGAGGCGTGCTCGGCTTGCCGGTCCGGTCGGATCTCAGACCTGGGGTCATCGGATCATGCGGCGGATTGTCCCGCGAGAGTTGGGTTCGTGTTTTGCCGACAGCGTCGGGTTCGTCCGACGGGCGGGCGATTCGGCCCGATGCCGTCCGGGTCGTCGGGATAGCCTGGAGGGGTCGCCGCACCGATCGACGAGATGGGTTCGTGTTTTGCCGGCAATCGGCGTCGATCGGGACCGTATCCTCGGACGGACGGGCGGGGGTTGGCTGAGATTGGCTTCGTCTTCCGGCGGCGTGGGTTCCACCCGGTCGCCACGAATCGGGTTCGTCTTTTTCCGGGGATGTCACGCGGTCGTTGGGTTCGTGTTCTCGGGTCGGGCGTCGTCCCGGGGTTGGTTTCGTCCTGAACGTGGAGAGGCGCGGTCGTTGGGTTTGAATTATCCGGATCGGCTCGCCGGTCGACGTTGGCTTCGTGACGTCGACGGGCGCCGGGCGATCATTGGGTTCGTCTTGCCGGCTTGATGCCGGCCCGTTGACGCGTCGCCGGGCTCGGGAAATTGAGGGCTCATCCGATCGATGTCGAGCGGAGCAGCCGCCGCCCGGTCACGCGATTTCTCGACGTAATGACTCTTCCCTGTTGAATTTAAACCGAGAAATCCGGCCGCTTTCCCGGGGAAACCGGGGATGATCGGATCTCGCGGGCCGAGCAAGGCACTTTCGGGCCGGTCGGAGTCTGGCCGCTGGCGATTTCGCGCGTTAACCTGGAAGGTCTCGGCCCGACCGGGCGACGATGAGCCAGGCGAGTCCCGGACCCCGGGCCAGTCGGAAAGGACAGGACGCGGTGACACCGAAAGAGGTGCTGGCGCAGATCCGCCAGAGCGAGGTCACGACCGTCGACCTCCGGTTCATGGACTTCCCGGGCGTCTGGCAGCACTTCGCCATCCCCGCCGACGCCCTGACCGAGGAGACGTTCGAGGAAGGCATCAGCTTCGACGGGTCGAGCGTCGTCGGCTGGCGGGCGATCAACGAGGCCGACCTGCTGGTGGTCCCCCAGCCGGAGACCGCCCTGATCGACCCGTTCACGACGCGGCCGACCCTGACGATGATCTGCAACATCCAGGACCCGATCACCCAGCAGGACTACACCCGCGACCCCCGGAACATCGCCCGCAAGGCCGTCAGCTACATGAAGAGCACCGGCCTGGCCGACGCCTGCAGGCTCGCGCCCGAGCTGGAGTTCTTCGTCTTCGACAACGTCCGGTTCGACCAGAACGGGCACGAGGGGTATTACCACATCGAGTCGGCCGAGGGGGCCTGGAACCGGGGCAAGGCCGACGGCCCGAACCAGGGCTACAAGGCGGGCTCGGGCCTGGGCTACTTCCCGTGCCCGCCGACCGACAGCCTGGCCGACCTCCGGACCGAGATGGCCCAGCGGATGGCCGAGTGCGGGATCTCGACCGCGGCGCATTACCACGAGGTCGCCACCGGCGGCCAGTCCGAGATCGACCTCATGCCGCAGGGGCTCGTCGAGAGCGCCGATCAGGTGATGCTGGCCCGGTACATCGTCCGGAACGTCGCCCACCGTCACGGTAAGACGGCGACCTTCATGCCCAAGCCGCTCCACGGCGACAACGGCTCGGGGATGCACGTCCACTTCACCCTCTGGAAGGAAAACCAGCCGCTCCTGGCCGGCAACGGCTACGCCGGGCTGAGCGACCTGGGCATGTACGCCATCGGCGGCCTCCTCAAGCACGCGCCGGCCCTCTGCGCGTTCGCCAACCCGACGACGAACAGCTACAAGCGGCTCGTCCCCGGCTTCGAGGCCCCGACGAAGCTCTCGTACAGCCGGAGGAACCGGACGGCCGTGATCCGGATTCCCGTGCACAGCCCGAGCCCGAAGAGCCGCCGGATCGAGTTCCGCGTGCCCGACAGCGCGGCGAATCCGTACCTGCTCTACTCGGCCATGCTCATGGCGGCCCTCGACGGCATCCAGACCAAGGCCCGGCCGGGCGACCCGATCGACAAGGACATCTACGACCTCCAGCCCGAGGAGCTCGCCGATGTCCCGACCACGCCCAGGACGCTCGACGTCTCGCTCGACGCCCTCCGGGCCGACCACGAATTCCTGCTCAGGGGCGACGTCTTCACGCCCGACGTGATCGACACCTGGATCTGGTACAAGCGGACGCACGAGGTCGAGGCGCTCCGGATTCGCCCGCATCCTTACGAATTCACGCTCTATTACGACGTCTGAGGCCGCCGGGCCGAGGGGCTAAAAAGAGAACCGCCCGACCCCTCGGGAGAGGAGGGTCGGGCGGCCGGGCACGGTCGAGGCTCAGTCGGGGCGGATCATCCTCAGAAGAGGAGGATGATGTCGAAGGCCAGGGTCAACTGGCTGTTCCGGGTGTTGTCGTTGTAGACCTTGGGCCCGTTGGTGAAGTCATACCGGGCTTCCGGCCTGATCCAGAGGTAGGGCTTGGGCTTGTAGATGCCACCCAGCGTGAACTCGCAGTAGTCGGCCGCCGTGCCGGTCCGGACGCCGTTGTTGTCGCGGAAGATTTCCGACCGCCAGACGCCGGTGAACTTGTCGTTGAACGAGTAGAGGAACCAGTTGCCAAAGCTGTACCACTGGGCGTTGTGACGGTTGAACCCGCCGGTGTTGCCCAGGGCGAAGGGGACGTTGGTCTCCCACGCCTGGTCGGATTCGAGGACCTGGGTCAGCTTGTCGGTCCACTTGTGGGTCAGGACCGTGGTGAAGAGGAAACGGTCGTTGCTGTTATAGCCGGGGTTTCGCTGGCCGGCGAACTGGGCGGGCGGCGGGACGACGCCGGTGGGATAGATCGGGTTCTGGTTGGCGGGCAGGAACGTGTTGAACTGCTCGGGGCCCTCGACAAAGGTCGTGGCCAGCGAGGTCTTGCCGCTCTTGGAGGTCGCGCTGATGCCGCCGATGTAACCCCAGGTGTAGTGCTGGTTGAACTGGCGATCCCACCCGTTGATGGCACCGTTGTAGATGTTGATGTTCTTCGTGAGATGCAGGGTGGTCAGCATCCCGGAATGGGTGAACGGCTGGCCGTAGTTGAACATGTAAGGGACGGAGAGCAGGGGACGTCCCGTCGCCGGGACCACTTCATAGCCGGCCAGGGTGTAGAACCGGCCGCCCTTGATGTCGAGGCCGCCCTCGGTGAACCAGGGGAGGTGGACCTCGGCATAGTACTGGGCGGGGTCGTACTGCGAGAAATAGTTGGTCTTGAAGGCCCGGTTGAAGATGCCCTGGGCGTGGTTGAACTGGGCGTCGTTGCCGAACAGGTTGTCGAACCGGAAGCCGAAGTTGATCGTGTCGTCCTGGCGGACGGCCCGCTCGAAGATCAGATAATACTGGTTACCCATCCACTGGTTGGCCAGGTTGTTCGGGTTGACGCCAAAGTTCTGGCCGTTCTTGGGCCGGCCGTTGGCGTTGCCCGTGAAGCTGTTCTGGATCCAGCCGTAGACCTTGGTGGGGTTGTCTTCGGGGATCCGAAGCAACTTCATGAGGAGCTTGGTCTCGTCGGTCGTGGCCGCCGCGGCCGGTTCCTCGGCGGCGATCTGCGCGTCGGTCGGATCGCCGCCCCCGCCTTCCCGTTCGGCCTTGGGGAGGCTCAGGTCGGTGTTGGTGGCCTCGATGGCGGCCTCGCTCGCGCCGGCGGCCGGGTTCCCCGACGGCGCGGTGGGCGTCGAGCCGTCCGAGGTCGGCGGGACCGGTGCGGACGGGGGGATCGGGGCCGTGTCGGCCGACGTGGCCTGGGCCCGGCGGACCCCCGGCGAGTCGAACTTGGAATAGTAAGGAGTGGCCGCGCCACCCTGCCCGTAAACGGGGCGAGTGGGAAGGGGTGCGGGGGCGCCCGTGTCGCCCGACTGTGCCTCGACCGTCCCGCATATCGTGAGGACGAGCGTGGCCAGGCACGCCGAAATCCCCTGGATCGTCTGCCGTGTCATCCTGAACGCCTCCCGAGCGTTTCCTTCACTCAGATCCACATGGCGGATCACGACTGCTTGCCGTTCATCCGGCCGCCCTTCCTCGGGCGAACGCAATCCGACACGTTGCCGTGTTCCGACGACCCAAGATATCGTCCGTTTTTCTTACACTCTCGACGGATTTACCGATTGCAAGTTCAAAATTCGCCGTCGGAGGGGTCAGGAGGGTTGACTCGGCGCCCCTTGAGTCAAATCCCCTAAATCCGCCGTGCAACGGAGCGATGAATCGCCCCACGTCCGGAAGAATCGTCAAACTTCCTTCGTCATCATCCGATACGTCAGAAGTTTTCGGAGTCGGATCTTGCATTCTTCCCTCCCGAGAACATAGTATTTTGAAATTCCGGCCGTGAACCTTCGGTGACGACGCGAGTCCCCCTCCTGACGATCTGCATCCCCTCCATCTCCGCCCTCGGGCCTCCCCCCGAGATTGTGCCGGTTCGGGGATCGACGGATGGCTCCGATCGCCTCGAGGCCGCTCGGCACACCACGCCGGAATCCCGCGACTCGCGGGGTTAGCCGTCCCGCAGTACTCCCGCCTCGGCCGTCGACGCATCGGGGATCGTCCCCGGGGTCATCTCTCGCTCTCCTCTCCCGGGAGCGGGTCGACGAGGCCAACCGCGCCTGTGTCTACCCAGCCCACCGGCCGCCCCACGGCCCATCTCCCCAATTGAGGTGATCGAAACCCATGAAACGCGCGACACCCGCCCCGTTCGTGCTCCTGCTGCTGGTGGCAGTCGCCGCCCTCGTGCCGATGCTGAAGGGCAAACCCCCCACGCCGGGGACCGACCCGATCAATTCGGGCGACGTCGCCTGGATGCTCACCGCCTCGGCGCTGGTGCTCCTGATGACGCCGGGCCTCTCGTTCTTCTACGGCGGCATGGTGGGCTTCAAGAACGTCGTCTCCACGATGCTCCAGAGCGTCGTCGCCCTGGGGATCATCAGCATCGTCTGGGTGGCCGTCGGGTTCAGCCTGGCCTTCGGCGACAGCATCGGCGGGTACGTCGGCAACCCGCTGACCTTCCTCTTCTTCGACGGGGTCGGCCCGGAGACGAGCAAGAGCCTCGCGGCGACGATCCCCCTGCTGCTCTTCGCGCTGTTCCAGCTCAAGTTCGCGATCATCACCCCGGCCCTGATCACCGGCTCGTTCGCCGAGCGGGTCCGGTTCTCGTCGTACCTGCTGTTCATCGTGCTCTTCAGCCTGTTCATCTACTCGCCGCTGGCCCACTGGACGTGGCACCCGGACGGGTTCCTCCGCAAGATGGGCGTGCTGGACTTCGCCGGCGGCACGGTGGTGCACATGTCGGCCGGCTGGGCGGCCCTGGCCGGGGCCATGCTCCTCGGTCGCCGCAAGAGCCACATCAACAAGGAAGCCCACTCCCCCGCCAACGTCCCGTTCGTGATGCTCGGCACCGGGATGCTCTGGTTCGGCTGGTTCGGGTTCAACGCGGGCTCGGCCCTGGCGGCCAACGGCCAGGCGACGACCGCGTTCGCGACCACCAACACGGCCTCGGCCTCGGCCATGCTCGGCTGGATGTTCTTCGACTGGCTCCGGGGCCATAAGCCGTCGGCCCTGGGCTCCTGCATCGGTGCCGTCGTCGGGCTGGTCGCGATCACCCCGGCGGCCGGGTTCGTCACCGTCCGCGAGAGCATCATCATCGGCCTGGTCGCCAGCGTCATCAGCAACCTGGCCGTCCACGTCCGGACCAAGTCCACCCTGGACGACACCCTCGACGTCTTCCCCTGCCACGGGATCGGCGGCATGGTCGGGATGCTCGCCACGGGCATCTTCTGCGACAAGGGCCTGCTCGAATACGGCTTCACCAAGCCGGATGCCGACCACATGCCCATCTTCCTGGCCCACCTGATCGCCCTGGTGGTGGTCTCGGCCTTCGCCTTCTTCGGCTCGCTGATCCTCTTCAAGATCACCGACCTGATCATCCCCCTCCGCGTCACGCCGGAGCAGGAAGAACTCGGCCTCGACCTCAGCCAGCACGGCGAGACCGCCCTCGGCGCCGACCTCCTCTTCGGCGCCGAGTCGCCCGAGGACGCCTCGCACGGCGAGCTGGTCGGCAGCCACTGAGCGACCCGTTGATGCCTGATGCCGCCCCGGGATCTGAGCACCAGATCCCGGGGCGGATCAAGGCCGCGAAATCGCCCGGGACCGACCCCCCGAAATCACGGTCCTCCGGAAATCGAGAAAGCCCGGCCGATCCGCCAGCTTGGCGATCGGTCGGGCCTTTTTCGTCTCGCTCGCCGGCCGATGTGGGCCGGATGAAGTCGTGGTTTCGATGCTCAACTCACGGCGATGACCTTCGATCGGGCATGCCGGCGGGATCGAAAACCTACCCGAGCCCTTGAATCAGACCGACGGCGCCGGTTCGGGCGTCGTAGCGGGCTTCCCGACCTCCGTCGCTTCGGGCCGGAGGGCCAGCAGGACCAGGGCGACGGCGCCGACGACGAGCATGTTGTCGGCGAAATTGAAGATCGCGCAGTCGAAGTTGATCGCGTCGACGTGCAGGTGGACGAAGTCGCGGACGTGCCCGAGGGCCAGCCGGTCGTAGCAATTCCCCAGGGCGCCGGCCGTGATCAGGGCGAGGGCGACGGTCAGGCGTCGGTCGGTGGCCGCGCCGAGGATGAACAGCCAGACGTAGATGCCCGCCGCGGCGACGATCGAGAGCGCCGCGAAGATCTGGCTGCTGTACGGAAACCCTCGTCCGAAACCCCAGAGAGCACCCGGGTTGTAGCTCGTCTGAAGTTCCAGGACGTTGTGGATGACCGTCAGGGGCGGGCGCTCGTGGGGCTCTCCGAGCTTGCCGAAGAAGTAGGACTTCGTCCCCAGGTCGAAGCCGGCGCCCGCCAGGGCGATGGCCCAGAACAGGATGTACCGGCCGGCGGGGATCGACCGCGTCGTCCGTCGCGCGGGAGTCTCCTGCGTCATCCTCGGCTCTCCAGGGCTCGGGCGCACTCGATACAGTGCTTCGTGTAGGGGAGGGCCTGGAGCCGAGGCTTGGCGATCAGGTCGCCGCATTCCTCGCACCGGCCGTAAGTCCCGGCGTTGATCCGGTTCAGGGCGTCGTGGATCTGGCCGAGCGTGTCCTGTTCGTTCTCGATCAGGCTGAGGGTGAATTCCTGGTCGTAGTTCTCGGTGCCCACGTCCGCCATGTGGAGGGGGACGTTCGAGAGGTTGCCGGACGATTCGGGCTGACCTCGCCCGAGGGCCTCGTCGGTCATCTGGTCGAGATCGCCGCGGAGACGGGCCTGGAGGCCGAGAAGAGAATCGCGGTAGGTCCCCAGTTCCTCGGGCTTCAGAGCATTGGGCATGTCGAGGCCGTCCCCTTCCTGTTTTCGCCGACGAACGAAGGGCGGGGCATGTTAGTCGCGCCGCCCCGGCCTGTCAATCGATACCGGCCTCGCCCGCATCCCCAAGGCCGGGCGACGGCACCACAATCGAGACCTTCCAGCCTACAGCGCGCGGCCTTCCCCCTTCCACCCCGAACCGCCCCGATTCCGCGACCGGCCGGACGAGGGTGTACCCGCCGATTCTGGTGGTGCTTGGACCCCCCACCCTAACCTTCCCCCGCAAGGGGGGAGGGGACCAGAAAAGATGGCAGACCGCTTGCGTCTGACTCCCTCCCCCCTTGCGGGGGAGGGCCGGGGTGGGGGGCAGCCGTGGCACCACCAGAATCGGCGGGTACACCCCCGGACGATCACCCGATGACGACCCGACGGCCGCGGACCCCGAGCTTGCCGGCCGCGTAAAGCGAGATCACCTCGGGCAGTGCCTCGCACTCGGCCTCAAAGACCCGGGCGGCCAGGGTCTCGGGGGTGTCGTCGTTCAGGACGGGCACCGGGACCTGGAAGATGATCGGCCCGGTGTCATAGGTGTCGTCCGCGAAGTGGACCGTGCAGCCGGAG
>JAJYDH010000283.1 GCA_021777685.1 Planctomycetota bacterium
GGGAGCCTCCTGGACCAAGGACGGCAAGGGCTTCTTCTACGGCCGGTTCCCCGAGCCCGAGCCGGGGGCCAGCCTCAAGGCGCCTAACTACTTCCAGAAGCTCTATTTCCACAAACTCGGCACGCCGCAAGCCGACGACATCCTCGTCTACGAGCGGCCCGACCAGAAGGAATGGCAGTTCGGCGCCGACGTCTCCGAGGACGGGACTTACCTGGTCATCACCGTCTCCAAGGGGACCGACGACAAGTACCGCATCCTCTATAAGGACTTGACCAGGCCCGAGTTGAAGCCGGTCGAGCTGATCGACAACTTCGACGCCGAGTACAGCTTCATCGAGCACGACGGCCCGATCTTCTGGTTCAAGACGAACAAGGACGCCCCCCGGGGCAAGGTCATCGCGATCGACACCCGCGACCCGTCGCCCGAGAAGTGGGTCGAGGTCATCCCCGAGGCGCCCGAGACTCTCCGAGGGGTCTCGCTGGTCGACGACAAATTCATCGCCTCTTACCTCAAGGACGCCCACACCCAGGTCAAGCTCTTCGACCTGAAGGGGAAGTTCGTCCGCGAGGTCGATTTCCCCGGGCTGGGGACCGCGTCGGGGTTCGGCGGGAAGCGGAAGGACAAGGAGACGTTCTACGCCTTCACCACCTTCACCGCTCCCACCACGATCTACCGATACGACATGACCACCGGCGCCAGCACGGTCTTCAAGCGGCCGAAGGTCGACTTCAACCCGGACGACTACGAGACGAAGCAGGTCTTCTACCCGAGCAAGGACGGGACCAAGATCCCGATGTTCGTCAGCCACAGGAAGGGGCTGAAGCTCGACGGCTCGAACCCGACCTATCTCTACGGCTACGGCGGCTTTAACATCGCCCTGACGCCCGCGTTCAGCCCGGCCAACATCGTCTGGATGGAGCGAGGCGGGGTCTTCGCCCAGCCGAGCCTCCGGGGAGGCGGCGAGTACGGCGAGTCCTGGCACCAGGCCGGCACCAAGCTCAACAAGCAGAACGTGTTCGACGACTTCATCGCCGCCGCCGGCTGGCTGATCGCGAACAAGTACACCTCGACCCCCCGGCTGGCGATCGGCGGCGGCTCGAACGGCGGGCTGCTCGTCGGGGCGTGCATCACCCAGCGGCCCGACCTCTTCGGCGCGGCGCTGCCGGCCGTCGGGGTGATGGACATGCTCCGGTTCCACAAGTTCACGATCGGCTGGGCCTGGATCGACGACTACGGCTCGTCGGACCACCCCGAGCAGTTCAAGGCCCTGAGCGCGTACTCGCCGCTCCATAACATCAAGCCCGGCACGGCCTATCCGGCGACGATGGTCACGACGGCCGACCACGACGACCGGGTCGTCCCGGCCCACTCGTTCAAGTTCGCCGCCGCCCTCCAGGCCGCGCAGACGGGAGAAGCCCCGATCCTGATCCGGATCGAGACCAAGGCCGGCCATGGCGCGGGCAAGCCGACCTCCAAGATCATCGACGAGGCGGCCGACCGCTGGGCCTTCCTGCTCCGTGCCCTCAAGGTCGAGTGAGTTCAGCCGGAAGTCAAATCGGGGCCGCCTGTTAGCACATCGATCGGGCTTCCGGCCCCGAACCTCGTCGAAGCGGGCGAGATGAACGTCCATCGGTCATCCTCGCCTTGCATCCGATCCCACGACCGGCCGGCGATCCGCTCGACCACGCGGATCGCCGAGAGGACGGTGGCCATCGTCCCCTGGCCCGGGAAGACCGAGTCGCCCACCACCCAGAGGCCGGGGCCGAGGACGTCGGAATCGACCGCCAGGAACGTGCTATTACTGTGCGAGACCGGAGGGCCGCCGACGGCGCCGAGGGCCCGCCTCGTGTACCGGGCGAAGCTCCGAGGGGTCGAGAATTCGGCATGGACGAGCGACCCCGGGGCCTCGGGGAGGGCCCGGCCCAGGGCTCCGAGCAGCCTTGCGCGGTAATCGGCCTTCCGCGACGCATAAGCATCCGGATCGAGCCCGGCCCAGTCTCCGGGGCGGGTGTGGGTCGAGAGGGTCGCGACCCGGACATCGGGAGGCCCGTATCCGGGATCTTCGAGGGGCGAGAGTGAGACCAGCACGTTATTGCCGTCGTGGATCGGCCGGTCGTAGTCCTGCAAGACCTGGTGGAACAGCGGCGAGTCGTCCGGGACCGCCCGTCGATCGATGGCGAGATAGGCCGTGACGGCGCCCCAGGCCGCCCTCGATTTCTCTTCGAGCGGGCGGAGCGATCCCTCGACCGGCCGATTCAAGAGCCTCGCGGCGAGATCCAGGGGCAGGTTGAAGGCGACCTGTCGGGCCTTGAGCCGATGCCGGCGCCGGGTCGTCACGATGAACCCTCCCCCTTCGACCGGCTCGACCCGGTCGACGATCGTCGCGGTCCGGAGGTCGCCCCCTTGATCGGCGAACGCCCGGCCGATCCCATCGGCCAGGGCCCTCATGCCTCCCCTGGGCCGGCTCATCCCAAGCCGATACGCCTGGAGGCAGGCCGAGGCGTTGGCGAACGGCACGGTCTCGGGTCCGGCCTGGGCGGTGTCCTGGAGGAGCATCGCGACCAGCGACCGGAACGGCACATCATCGTCCAGGCCGAGCAGTTGGAGCACGTCCTGCACGGTCAGGGCCCATGTCGAGGCCGCCAGCAGGCCGCTCGGGCCGAGGATCTTGAGGTCGTGGAGGACGTCGCCCGGCGTCCGGATCGGCAGGCGGGGGACGCGACCCGCGGCGCGGAAGAGGGTCGATCCGGCCGCCTCCTGGAGCCTCCAGAAGAGCCGACGGGCGCCCTCCCGGCCCGGGAAGGCCCGAGCCGACGCGGCTTCGAAGGCCACGGAGTCGCGGACGATGTCGAGCGTCCGGTCGGGCAGGTGGACGCGGTAGCTCGGGGTCAGGGCCGCCTCGAAATCGACGCCGATCCGCAGCAACAGCCCGGCGATCGGCTCGCCTGGGTTCAGCCCCATCAGGGCGGTGGCGCCGACGTCGAACGTATAGGGCCCTCGGCCGAAATATCCCGCGCAGCCGCCGAGCTTGGTGTGGGCCTCGAGCAGGGCCACGCGCAGGCCCTCCCGGCGGGCCAAAGCGGCGGTCGCCAGGCCGCCCATCCCGCCGCCGACCACGACCAGGTCGAATTCGTCCACGTCGCCCATGATGAGGATGCCGCCCGATCGAGAAAGCCCCGAGCCGTCGCCCGCTCCCGCCCCGCTCCGGAGGGTCTCGGGAGGGATGCTGGAGGGTTTTCCCAGGATTGTAGTCGGTCGGCTCGTCCCATCCGCCGGATTTCGGCGTACCAGGAGGGACGGGGATTGTGATAAGTTGGAACGACCACCTCGACGGCCGCCACCCGGCGGCCTTCAATCGTCGCCCAGGATTTCTCGGCATGCCCCACTTCGTCAAGCTGGCGACCCTCGACGAACTGCCCGTCGGCGGCTCGAAGGAGGTGGAGCATGGGGGCCGGATCTACGCCATCTTCAACGTCGACGGCGTGATCTCGGCCATCGACGGCCTCTGTCCTCACCAGGGCGGCCCCCTGGCCGACGGTCCGATCGACGGGACCTATGTGACCTGCCCCTGGCACGGCTGGGAATTCTGCGTCAGGACCGGCAAGTCGACCCTGAACGCCCGGATCAGGCAGCCGGTCTATGAGGTCAGGGTGGAAGGCCGGGAGATCCTCGTCGCGGTCGGATGATCCAGACCGTTTCCCCTCCGACGTCCGATCCGCCAGGCTCGGACAACTTCCTCTCTCAATCCTCGGAAGCCCGGTGATCCGTCTTCGATCGTTCCGCAACGGCGATCCGCCCGCCCTGGCCGACCTCTGGAACCGGGGCCTGCCCGAACGGGCGGTCGTCCGCCCGCTGTCCGCCCACGAATTCGACACGATGGTCTTCACCAGGCTCACCTTCGAGCCCGAGGGGCTGGTCGTCGCCGAGGACGAGGGGCGGGTCGTCGGCTTCGCCCACGCCGGCTTCGGCCCGGCCGAGCCGGGCGGGCCGTCGCACCGGATCGATCGGGAGTTGGGGACCGTGGCGATGCTGGTGGTCGACCCGGATCGGGACGACCCGGGCCTGGAACTGGAACTGTTCCGGGAGGCCGAGACGTATCTCAGGAGGCGTGGCGCCCGCGTCTTCTATGCCGGGGGTCAGGGCGAGCTGAGTTCCTTCTACTGGGGGATTTACGGCGGGAGCGAGTGCTCGGGCATCCTGGACGATCACCGGACGTTCCGCCGCGCGGCGAAGGCCGCGGGCTATGAGCCCTGCGCCTCGACAGTCCTGCTCGAGGCGAACCTCGCCGATCCCGAAGGGCGCGACCCCAAGGCGGTGCTCCTCCGCCGTCAGGCCCGGGTGGAGGTCGTCCAGGATGCATCCCCGGCCCACTGGTGGGAGGCGCTTGCGATCGGCCATGCCGAGATCACCCGATTCCGGATCTTCGCCAAGGCCGACGACCGCGAGATCGCCCGCGCGTCGATCTGGGACATGGCCGCCTTCGGACGGCTCGACGGCAAGGCCAGGTCCGGCCTGATCGACGTCGAGGTCGCCCCCGACGAGCGGCGCAAGGGTTTCGGCCGACTCGTGGTCTCCGAGATCCTCCGACACTGCCGGGGCCAGTGGGGCGAGGTGGTCTCGGTCCAGACCCGATCCACGAACCTCGCCGCGCTCAACCTCTACCAGTCGCTCGGGTTCGAGCCGGTCGACTCGGCCACGCTCTTCCGGAAGCCGGGGACCGGCGGCTGAGCCGTCCGGTTAGACTGTCCGTCCCGCACTTTGCGTGCTACATAGAATGAAAGAGCGTGTCAGGTCTCGGAGCCCGATGGGCCGAGATGAGAGGCGTCCTTTTCCCTTCGATACGACCCAAGACAAGAAATCATGGCCCGTCGAACACTGAATCTCCGCGACATGCGGGCCGCCGCCGAGGCGGCCGAGGCCCTCGGCCTGAACCAGCCGGCCGAGAAGAAACCTCGTGCCGAGCCCAAGGAGCGCCGTCCCAAGCCCGAGCCGGCCGCCCGGATGCGCGTCGTCTGGGCCGTCTGCGACATCGGCGGGCGGACCGTCCAGACCTTCGAATACTCGGAGAAGGCCGCCGCCGAGGCCCGCGCCGCCGAGCTGAAGGCCAAGGGCAAGGGCGCCCACTTCGTCCGGTCGGTCAAGGAAATGATGGGCTGAGCAAGATCGATTCATTCACAGACGACCGCTCGGCCCAGGACCACAGACGAGGGCGAAAGGGCGTTCCCGGGGCGAACCCTGGTCCGGATTCGAGTGTCCGTCGGACCGAGCAGATCTCGCTTCGCGGTTGTCCGGCGGGGCGAGATTGGTTACACTGACCTGTTCCGCTTTTTGCATGACACAGGACTGCCTCGCACCGGGAGAGATGCCTGACGTGGCCACCATCGACGACCGAGCGACCGCGACCGCGATCAAACGACAACCGACCACCGGGGCGAGCGTCCTGGTCGAGTCCCTCGTCCGTCATGGTGTCGATGTCGTCTTCGCCTACCCCGGCGGGGCGAGCATGCCGATGCACCAGGCGCTCACCTACTATCGCGACAAGATCCGGACCATCCTCCCCCGGCACGAGCAGGGCGGGATCTTCGCGGCCGAGGGCTATGCCCGAGTGACCGGCAAGCCGGGCGTCGTCATGGCCACCTCCGGGCCCGGGGCGTTGAACCTCGTGACCGGCCTGGCCGACGCCAAGCTCGACTCGCTGCCGATCGTCGCCATCACCGGGCAGGTCCCCACGAAGGTGATCGGCACCGACGCGTTCCAGGAGACCCCGATGGTCGAGGTCTGCCGGGCGATCACCAAGCACCATTATCTGGTGCAGGACGCCCGCGACGTCGCGAGGGTCGTCAAGGAGGCGTTCCACATCGCCAGCACCGGCCGGCCCGGCCCGGTACTGATCGACATGCCCAAGGACATCCAGAATACCCTGGTGCCCGAGCCGGATTACGACGTCGCGATGGACCTCCCCGGCTATCGCCTGCCGGGACCGCCCTCGCCGGAGAAGATCCGCCAGATCGTCGAGGCGATCAAGGCGAGCCGCCGTCCGATCATCTATTGTGGCGGAGGCGCGGTGGCCTCGGGCGCGGCCGAGGAGCTTCGCGAGTTCGCCACCAAGACCGGCATCCCGGTCGCCATGACCTTGCAGGGGCTGGGCTCGATGCCCAGCGACCACTACCTGGCCCTGGGCATGCTCGGGATGCACGGGACGGTCTACTCGAACATGGCGATCAACGAGGCCGACCTGCTCCTGGCCTTCGGCGTCCGGTTCGACGACCGCGTGACCGGCAAGCTCAGCGAGTTCGCCAAGCACGGCCGGATCGTCCACGTCGACATCGACGCCTCCGAGATCAACAAGAACAAGGCGGCCCACATCGCCGTCAACTCGGACGTGAAGTCGACCCTGGAGTTGCTCAACCCGATCGTCGAGCCGGGCGACTATCGCGACTGGCACCAGCAGATCGACAACTGGCGCGAGTCCGACCCGATGACCTACGCCGATCGCGACGACGCGATCCTGCCCCAGTATGTCGTCGACGAGTTCTCGAAGATGGCCCGGGGCAACTTCCTGATGACAACGGGCGTCGGCCAGCACCAGATGTTCGCCGCCCAGTGGACGAAGTTCGACAAGCCGCGGGCCTGGGTGACGTCGGGCGGCCTCGGCTCGATGGGTTTCGGGCTCCCCGCCGCGATGGGCGCCCAGGCCGCCTTCCCGGACGCGCTGGTGGTCGACATCGACGGCGACGGCAGCTTCGTCATGAACATCCAGGAACTCGCCACGGTCAAGTGCGAGAACCTGCCGGTCAAGATGATCGTGCTGAACAACCAGCACCTCGGCATGGTCGTCCAGTGGGAGGACCGGTTCCACGGCGGCAACCGAGCCCACACCTACCTCGGCCCCGTCGATCACCCCGAGTACACCGGCGAAGGCTCGGGCGAGCTGTACGAGACGACCTACCCCGACTTCGTCGCGATCTCCAAGGGGTTCGGCATCGCGGCCCGGCAGATCCGCCGCAAGGAGGACGTCATCCCCGCCCTCCGCGAGATGATCGACCACCCCGGCCCCTACGTGCTCGACGTCCTGGTCCCCTACCAGGAGCACGTCCTGCCGATGATCCCGGCCGGCGGCACGGTCCGCGAGATCATCAAGAGCTGAGCGGGGACGGGCCAGCCATGTCGTGACGGGCGATCGGGCGGGACGGGTCTTCGACCCGCGACCCGCCCGAATTCCGTTCGTGTCGTAAGTTCAGGAGAGCCAATCGCGCGGTGGTCGGGCCGGGCCCCCAGCAGGATGACCGAAGATGGACCAATATCACGCCGAATGCGACGACTTCTACGTCAACGTCAACCTGAACACCGAGATGGAGCTGCCGACCAGCCGCGACACCGTGCTCCACTTCTTCGAGCAGATGAAGAAGCGATTCCCCGAACTCCGCAACTTCTACACGAGGGAAGACGGCGACCTCGTCCTTGAGGGCGACAAGGAAGAACTCTCGTATCGCTGCCTGGCGATCGAGCCCCGCCGGCTCTGCTCGGGCCACGTCAACCCGGAGACCCTCGAAGCGGCCTACGCCCAGCACGAGCTGGTCCTGGAGCTGGCCCCGCACCTGCTGACCATCAGCGTCCTCGACTGCGAGGCGCTCGACGTGATGTTCGGATTCGACTTCGACTACGAGGGGAACCACGACGAGATCGTCGCCGAGGCCCTGGGCGTCGGCCCGGCCTTCGAGGGGCTGGCCGAGGTCTCGCGGTCGAAAGTGCTCAACTTCGAGCCGTCGATCACGATGGCCCTGGACGACTCGTGCCGGCTCCAGGCCCGGCTCTCGATCGAGACCCGGACCAACGCCTTCCAGGTCCGGACCGGCGAATTCGGCGACGACCAGATCAGCGTCTATTTCACCGTCCGGCAATACTGGGGCAAGGGGCCCGACCGCTCGTTCCTCGACTCGTTCCGGGCCCAGAGCGCCATCGGCGAGGAGATCGTCCGGAATCACGTCGTCCCCCGGATCGTCCGCCCTCTCGCCCGCGCGATCTCGTCGAGGTCGTGAGCCGGGGGATTCCGTCCGGTTGATCGTCGGGGCATAATCATTCGGGTTGTCCTTCGATCCTCTCGGAAGAATCCAGGCCATGCCCCGATTGAGCCGACTGGCGAGCGAACTCCGGGCCGAGACCGCCTTCACCGTCCTGGCGCTGGCCCGATCGCTCAAGGCCCGGGGCAAGGACGTGGTCGAGTTGGAGATCGGCGACAGCCCGTTCCCGACCACCCCGGCGGCCAAGGCCGCCGGCATCCGGGCGATCGAGCAGGACCAGACCGGCTACGGCCCGAGCCTGGGCCTGCCCGAGTTCCGGGCCGCCGCCGCCCGGTCGGTCAACGCCGAGTTTGGCTTCGACGTCGGACCCGAGCACATCGTCGTCGCCTC
>JAJYDH010000284.1 GCA_021777685.1 Planctomycetota bacterium
CACGACGGCGGCCGGGGCGGGCGGCCTGTCGCCCGAGGCTCGGGCGTCGGACGGTGTCGCCAGGACCGACGCCCGGCGGGTCACGCCGGCCTGGCCGACGAGCTCGGCGCCGATCGTCGGGGCGAGCGCCGAGACGGTCAGCAGGTCGGGGGCCTTCGGGCCGGTCGCGACGGGCCTGTGGACGGCGGCCGATTGGGTCATGCAGCCGGAAAACGTCGCCACGGCCAGGGCTATCGAGACGGCCGGTCGTCGGCGACCGGCTCGGGATTTCGGATTCATCGCCGGGTCCTCTCTCCGTGGTTCCGGGATCAACGGGGGACCGGGCCGGCGACCCGGCCGATGCCGGGAGGGGTCGGAGGGGCCGAGGGAAGGCCCGCGCCCGCGGCCGGGGCCGGGGCCGGGGCGACCCCGGGAGGAGTCCCAACCTCGCGGGTGCCCGGCAGCCCGGACGGGGCCAGCCCTTCGATCGGGACCGGGCGGGCCAGGGCGTCGGCCGGGGGCTGCCCCAGCGCGACATAAAGCTCGAACTGGGCGTTGTTATAGTCCACGATCGCGTCGAGATACTCGCGGCGCGAGTCGTTGAGGAGCCGGAAGTTATTCAGCAGCTCGATCGGCAGGACTTTCCGGCCGGACTGCTGGACGGTCAGGTCGTAATCCTCGCGGAAGCCTCGCTGGCTGGCGCGGACGGCCGCCTCGGTCGTGCCGATCTGGGCGAACCGGGCGTGGGTCCGGGCGTAAGCCACCGCCACCTCGGCCCGGACCCGGTTGAGCACCGCGATCTCCTGGAACCGATTCACGCCCAGGCGGGCCCTCGCCCCCTTGATCAGGGCGGCGTTGCCGACGCCCAGGTTCTGGAGTGTCCAGTACGCGATGACGTCGGTGTCGGTCCGCCCGCTCATGCTGCCGAAGACCGGGTTGACCAGGTTGCTCCCGCCGCCGAAGCCGCCGGCGCCGAAGCCGATCAGCGCGGTCGGGGAGAACGGCAGGACCTTGGCCCCCTCCAGCTGGAGGAACGCCTCGCGGATCGCGGCCCGCCGCTCGGCCAGCTCGGGCCGGCGGAGCATCCCCAGGGCGATCAATTCGGAGAGCGGCTGGGGGTCGGGGACGATCTGCAGGGGCACGACGTAGGCGTCGGTCGGATGGAGCCGGATCGAGGGATCGAGGTTGATGACCCGGCAGAGCTCGGCCGAGGCCGTGAGGATCAGCCCCTCGGATGCGAGGACCTGGCCCTCGCGGCGGGCCAGCTCGGACGCGGCCCGGTCGGCATCGGCCTGCCGGCCCTGGCCGGTCGAGGCGTAGACGGCCGTCAGCCGGGCGACCTCGCGGGCCTCGTCGCGGGCCTGGAGCGACACCGCGCGGATGCCCTCGGCGCGGATCAGCTCGGAGTAGGCCAAGGCCACCTGGAGGAACACCTGGTTGCGGACCGCCAGCGTGGCGAACTGGCGCTGGAACACCACCTGCCTCGACGTCAGGTAGGCGAAGATCCCCTGGCCGATGTTCCCGCCGAGGAACACGCCGGGGATGTTGACCGAGCCCGCCGCGACGGCGTTGGCCCCCGCCCCGACGTACACCGCGCTCCGCTGGACGGAGAGAATGTTGCCGTTGGATTGCTGGAGGACGCCGGTGTGCGTGTCGTAATTCGTGCCGAGGTTGATCGTCGGAAGGATCTGGGCCGCGGCGAACATCCGGAACGCAACCGCCTCGAGAACGCGCTGGCGGGCCACGTTCAACTCGGGGTTCTCCACGCCGGCGAGCCGGAGCGCCGTGTTGAGGTCGATCTCCCGGTTCTCTCCCGGGAGGATCGAAGGTGGCGAGGGGATGACGATGGGCGTCGCCACCGCGCCGGGCCGGGCCGGGGGCCTCGGTCGGTCGCCGGCCTCGGGGAGGGCGGGAAGCCCTTCGGGCCCCGGGCCGCCCTCGGGCCCGGGTGCCTGTGGGGGTATCGGGGGACCCTCGGCCGCTCTGGAAACCTGACCTGTGGCCCACGCGGCGAGACACGCCATCGCCAGCCATGCCCTGCGGTTACGCCGCATGGTGACCTCCTGTCACGAAGGAAAGCCGAGGAGGATGAACTCCGTCGTGCCGTTACTGCCCCTGATCTTGCATCGTCCGGAGAACTTGCCGGACTTGAGGGCAACGGCGGACAAGTCGGCCTTGACGACGCGAGGGGCCGTCGGCTCACCCGGCGATCGGGATCGATCCCTCGCGGTCCCGGACCACCATCCGGGTGCCGGATCGGGGGCGGAGGGTGATCGACGCGGCCAGGGTCAGCTCCTCGCCCGGGACGATCTCCAGCCGCCGGGCCTGGGCGAGGGTCGCCAGCAGGAGGACGGCCTCCATCATCGCGAAGTGGTTGCCGATGCAGACCCGAGGGCCGTCGCCGAACGGGAGGTACGCCCCCTTCGGGAGCCTCCGGGCAAGGTCGTTGTCCCAGCGCTCCGGGCGGAACGAATCGGGGTCGTCGAACCAGCGCGGGTCGCGGTGCAGGACCCATTGCGAGACCAGCAGTTGCGTCCCCTTCCGGGTCGGATAGCCGCCGATCTCGAAGTCCTCGGTCGCCTCCCGGCCGATCGCCCACGCGGGCGGATAGAGCCTCATCGACTCCCTGATGACCCAGTCCGTGTAGCGGAGCCGGGGGACGTCGGCCGCCGAGGGGGGCCGCCCGCCGAGGACCTCATCAAGCTCGGCCCCGAGCCTCGCCACGGCCTCGGGGTGACGGGCCAGGAGGAGGAAGGCGAAGGTCAGCGTCAGCGCCGTGGTCTCGTGGCCGGCGAGGAACAGGGTGACGCACTCGTCGCGGAGCTGCCGGTCGGTCATCCCGGCCCCCTCCTCGTCCCGCGCTGCGAGGAGGTGTGACAGGAGGTCGCCGGGGTCGTCGCCGCCGGCCCTCCTCCGGCGGATGATCCCGTAGAGGATCTCGTCGAGCCGGGCGACGGCCGCCCGGAACTCGCGGTTCTCGCGGGTCGGCAGCCACTCGCGAACCTTGAGGAACTTCATCGGGTTGAGGTAATACTTCATCATGACTTCGATGCAACGGCCGACGTCGCTCGACTCGGCCCCGACCTCGGCGTCGAAGAGCGTCTTGGCGACGATCCCCAGCGTCAGGTCCATCATGTCCTGGTGGACGTCGCGGGGCCGGCCGACGTCCCATCGGCCCAGGAGCCGGAGGGCGTGCTCGACCATCACCGCCCCGTACCGCTCGATCGCCCCCCGCTGGAACGCGGGCATGGCCAGCTTCCGCTGCCGACGCCACGACGCCCCCTCGCTCGTCAGCAGCCCCCGGCCGACGACGGGCATGATCATCCTGGTCAGCCGGTCCTTGATGACCTCCGACGAGCGCGATCGGAGCACCTCCTCGACCAGCGAGGGATGGTTCAGCAGGTAGTAATCCGAGGTGCCCAGCCGGAGCCGGACGACGTCGCCGTGCTCGCGGGCGCACCGGGTCAGGAACCCGAGCGAGTCGCCCATGTAGTCGAGCGTGTGGCCCAGGAAGAGCCGGCCCTTCGGCCCCGGCGGGATCTTGGCGACGGCCACGGCGCTCCTCCATCATGACTTCCGACCCGGACGGGCTATTGTGGCCGCTCGGGGCACCTCCGTCGACCCGCGCGGCGAAATGACCGGACCGTTGAAACGCCGGCGAGGGCGTGGCACACTCTGCCCATGGACGATCCGGCGACCAGAACCGGCGAGGGCGAGCCGACCGCGGGCGACCTGATGGAGGTCCTCGAGGTCGCCCGCTCGCTCGCCGCGTCGCCGGAACTCCAGCCGCTCCTGGAGCTGGTCGAGGCGTCGGTCCTCCGGGTCCTCGACTGCGACCGGGCGGGCGTCTTCGTCCTCGACGAGTCGACCAACGAGCTGGCCGGCCGGGCCGTGACCGGCGAGCCGGGGCTCCGCTTCCCGGCCGATCGAGGGATCGCCGGCGCCGTGCTCCGCGACGGGGTCGCGATCCGGATCGAGGACGCCCACCTCGACCCCCGGTTCAACCCCGAGGTCGACCGCCGGACCGGCTACCGGACCCGGAGCCTGCTCACCGTCCCGGTCCGCGACTATTCCAACAGGCCGATCGGCGTCCTCACGGCGCTGAACCGGCGAGGAGGGCCGTTCACCGCCCGCGATGAGGCCCTGGCCGCCGCCCTGTCCGTCCAGGTCGGCGTGGCGATCCAGCGCCAGCTCCTCCTGGACCAGTCCGAGGAGCGCAGGCGGTTCGAGCGCGACCTGGAGGTCGCCCGGAAGATCCAGCAGGGGCTGATGCCCCGCCGCCCGCCCAAGGTCCCCGGCCTGGACGTCGCCGGCTGGAACCTGCCGGCCGACGAGACCGGCGGCGACTTCTTCGACCTCCAGCCGCTCGAAGACGGGCCGCTGGCCCTGACCGTCGCCGACGTCGCCGGCCACGGGATCGGCCCGGCCCTGCTCGTCGCCGAGTGCCGGGCCTTCATCCGCGCCTCGCTGACCCAGGCCCGCGACCCCGCCCGGCTCGTCGAGGTGGTCGACGTCCTGCTCGCCGAGGACCTGCCCGCCGACCGGTTCATCACCCTCTTCTTCGGCCTGGTCGACCCCGCCGACGGCCTGCTCCGATACAGCTCGGCCGGGCACGGCCCGAACCTGCTCTATCGCCGGGCCACCGGCCTCGTCGAGGAACTCCCCCCGCACGGCCCGCCCCTCGGCCTCGCCCCCGAGCTTCCCAAGGACCAGACCGAGGTCCCCATCCACCCCGGCGACATCCTCGCCGTCTTCACCGACGGCTTCAGCGAGTGGGCCAACCTCGCTGGCGAGCAATTCGGGGCCGACCGCCTGGGCGCCGCGATCGCCCGGAATCGCGACCTCCCGGCCGCCCGGCTGATCGCCGCGATCCACGAGGAATTGCTCGCCTTCGTCGACGGGACACCCCAGCCCGACGACCTCACCGCCGTGGTCCTCAAACGCCCCTGATGGCCCGGGGGCCGGCCTTCCCAAACGAAGCCATTTGACGTAAGCCATTACATAAAAGTGGTTTGTGTGGTGGTTCTTCGTAGGGTGGGTCGAGCCTCGGGCGAGCCCCACCACGCAGTGATGATGGGCCGCACCCGAGGCTCGACCCACTCTACGAGAGGTCCCTCCCGTGGACGAGGACCAAGCGTCCAGGAAGCTTTTCGCGATTTTCCCGAACAGACGGGCTGGGCCGGCGAATATCCTCCTGTCCACCGAAGGAGGTGGGACCATGCGATACCTGATGGCTCTGATTTGCCCGCCCCTCGCCTTGATGGCGTGCAAGCGTTGGTTCCAGGCGATCCCCTCCGCGATCCTCTACGGGCTGGCGATCGTCACGGCCCGATACGGGGTCGGGGCCCTGATCGAGTTCTTCCTGATCCTCTGGGCCGTGAACGTCGTCGGCGATGAGAAGGCCGGCCGCGAGTCCGGCGCCTTCATCCGGACCGTCGCGCCGATCCCCGTCATCCGGTCGCGTTGACCTCGCCGGGTCATGAGGGGATGTTGTCGGTCTGGATGATGGGGAAGTCTGGGTAATTTTCGATGGAGTGGCGACAGGCTTTCGCCGATATTCAAGAGGAATGCGCTTCGGAATTTTCCCGCCAGTTCGGCGGGAAAATGCGTATCTCTTTTGATGGCGAGGGCTTCGTCGGTCGTCGAGCCTGCCGGAATGGGCACGATCCTCGACCCTGCCCGTTGCGATCGTGCCTCGATCGCATCCCAGCCATCGCATCCCCCCTGTTAAACCTATCTTCGCCGCAGCTCGCGAGGGGTCGCGACCGTGATCGGTCGGTCGTGATCCGGTCGGGGTGATCTCCGGAGTCCAGTCATGGTCGCGTCCTCGATCGTCATCGTCCTCACTCTGACGACGGTCGGGGCCGGGGGAGATGCCGCCAGGATCGTCGGCGAGGTGGTCACGGCGGACGGCCGGCCGGCGCCGGGGGCCGAGGTGATCGCGGCGGGAGGGGCCTGGGACGGCGGGGGCCCGGTCTCGATCGGCCACGCCTCGGCCGATGATTCGGGCCGGTTCGCGCTGGAACTGTCCGACGAGCCTTCGGGTTACGACCGGCCGGCCCTCTGGGCCTATCTCCCCGGCGCGGTCGCCGCGAGCCGGCCGATCGACCGGGGGGCGACCGAGGGGCATCCGGTCCGGCTGACCCTCGGCTCGACGGGCGGGGCGGCCTTCGTGGTCGCCGGGCCCGACGGCCGGCCGGTCGCCGGGGCCCGGATCGTCCCCCGGCGGGTCGCCCGCGAGGTCCCGGACGTCCCCGAGGCCCTCGCCGCGCTCACCTCGGCGACGACCGACGGGGAAGGCCGGGCGACCGTCGGGGCGTTCCGTCCCGAGGAGCTGGTCGGCGTCCGGGTCGAGGCGGCCGGTTTCGGGGTCCAGACGAGGGACTTCCGGTCGTCGGACGGGCTGGCCGACGTCGGCCCGAAGGGGATCGCGCTCCTGCCCGCCGGGAAGGTCTCGGGGCGAGTGGTCGCCGAGGACCCCCGGGCGGTCGCCGGCCTGACGGTCCGGGTCGCCTCGGCGGCGGGCGGCCGAGGGGGCGCCGACGCCGGCCTCGCCGAGGTCTCGACCGACGCCTCGGGCCGCTTCGAGGTCCCGGCGATCGCGGCGGGGACGGTGACCGTACGCGTCCGGCCTCGCGACGGGTCGCCCGACCTGCCGGCGCGGGTCGTCCGCCGGAACCTGGAGCCCGGCCGGAAGGTCGAGGTCGAGATCCCGCTCCGTCGGGGGGTCCGCGTCACCGGCCTGGCCGTGGACGACATCGACGGCCGGCCGGTCGCGGGGGTGGTGGTCTCGGTCGTCCCCTCGGGCCCCTCCGAGCCTTCCAGGGTCCGGACCGATGCCGAGGGGCGTTACGAGGCGTTCGTCCCGCCCGGCCTGGTCAGCCACCGGGTCCTGAAGGCCCCGGCCCCTCACCTCTGCCCGCCCAGCTTCCTCGGCCCGAGGCCCGTCGAGGTCCCGCCCGCGATCGCCCGGTTCGAGCTGCCGCCGATCCGGCTGACCGCCGGGGGCGAGATCCGGGGGACCGTCGAGGACGAGGCCGGCCTGCCCGTGGCGGGAGCCCGGGTGGAGGCGTGCTGGACCCTGTTCGACGGCCGGAACCGGGCCCCGAGGTCGGAGTGCTCGACCTCGAACCCCGACGGCTCGTTCGCCCTCGGCCCCGTCGCCCCCGACACCGACCTCTCCCTGGTCGCCTCGGCCGACGCGGCGTCGACCGAGGAGCCTGTCACGGCCCGGACCGACCATGATGGCCCGGTCGAGCTGACGGTCGTCGAGCCCGACTCCGTCGCTCCGAGCGGCCGGGTCGTGGACGCCGACGGCCGGCCGGTCGCGGGGGCCTCGGTCCGGATCTGGTCGCTGGCCCGGCCGCCCGGCGGCGCGATCGACGAGGCGAGCTTGCTGGCCTTCGACGGCTCCGACGAGTTGAAGACCGACGAGGAGGGGCGGTTCCGGGCCCCTCGGCCGCTCCAGGACGGCCGGGATTACCGGGCGCTGGCCTGGGCCGCCGGGCACCTCCCCGGCCGGTCCCGCCGGCTCCGCCCCGGCGATCCGGACAGGCCGGAGTTCTCGGACATCATCCTGGCGGCCGAGCCGAGACGGGGCGAGGTCGCGGGACGGGTCCTCGACACTCATGGCCGGCCGGTGGTCGGGGCCGGGGTCCGGACCTCGGCCGACGGCCCTTGCTGCCGGAGGTCGACGACCGACGCCGAGGGTCGGTTCCTCCTGCCGGACGTGCCCGAAGGGCGCCTCTTCCTGTTCGCCGAGGCCGACGGCTTCCGCTTCCTCGGCCGGGAGATCGACCCCGCCCGTGGGCCGTTCGACCTCACCGCGACCCGCCTCGACGAGGTCCCCCCGGCCTCGATGACGACCCATCCCGTCGGCTCGCCGACGGACGGGCTGGCCCGGTCGGTCCTGGCCCCTTACGCCGAGCGCGTGCTCAGGCAGGGGGACCAGTCGACCCGGCTCCGGACCCTGGAGCTGCTCGCCCGGGTCGACCCGAAGCGGGTCCTGGCCCTGATCGACGCCCGGGGCTTCGACGACGCCTGGCTCGCCGACCACCTCCGCCACGCCGCCTCGTGCGGCCTGATCGGCGCGGGCTCGGACGAGCGGATGGCCGTCGTCCGGGCGATCCGCGACGCCGAATGGCGGGTCCTGGGCGCGCTCGACGCCGCCGATGCGCTGCCCGATTCCGCCCGAGGTCTCAAGCGTGAGCGGGTCGAACAAGTGATTCGCGACGCCCGGTCGATCCGCGAGCCCTCGAAGCGGGTGGTCGCGCTCGCCCGGATCGCCGACCGGCTCCTCGACCTGGGGGACGAAGCCGGGGCGACCCGGCTCCTCGACGAGGCCCGGCCGCTCGCCGAGTCCCTGCCCCGGGGGGCGTCGGGGGCCCTGTCCCGCGTCGAGCTCGCCGGGCCCCTGGCCCGGGTC
>JAJYDH010000285.1 GCA_021777685.1 Planctomycetota bacterium
AGAAATAAGGAGGTCAATGCGCAAATAGCATGCCGTGCCGATCGGGCCTCGGAATTTTGCAAAGTAAGTGCCATTGAGCAAGCTCCCGCACTCCAAAGGCTTCCCCCGCGAATCGGGAAGTTATTGGATCGGCGGTCCTAACCGCCGCCACTTCCGCGGGGATCTTCGCGGACAATTGACCGAGGTCGGCCAGGCGGCCGACCTCGGTCTCCAACGTCTTCGACCGGTCGATCGATCGATTTACTTCGGCGTCTCGGGCATCGCGGCGGGCTCTTCCGCCGGGGGCGGGGTCGCGGTGCCCGACTGGTCGGTCTTGGCGGCGGCCCCCTTGGGCTTGAGGAGCTGCCGGACGGCGGCCCGGTCGAACCCCTCGCGGCGGCCCTCGATCGGGGCGGAGTAGTCGTAGCCGAGCATGTTCAGGAGCTTCTCCAGGGGGAGCGGCCGGACGCTGTTATCCCGGGCCTCCTTGGTGGCCTGCGACTCCTCCTGGAGGAACGCGGTGTCTTCCTTGGTCTGCTCGGGCGGCTTCTTGGCGTTCATGATCAGGGGGGCCCGGGTGTCGGTCACGTAGGCGTAGGCCAGGCCCGAGATCTTGCCCACGGCGCGGCCGACGGCGGGCGGGATGGGCTCGCCGAGCCGGGCGAAGGCGCGGGCCACGGCGGCCTGGCCGGGGCTCCGGTCGGTGTTGGGCGGCGGGAGGTCATATTCCACGACGCCGCCGGCCGCCTCGATCATCCGGATCAGCTCGGCCCGGTCGTCCTTGCCGTCGCGGTTGATGTCGATCTTGCCGATCAGGGCATACCGTTGGGGATGGTCGTAGCTCCAGCCGGCCGAGAAGATGTAGTCGTTGTAGCGGATCGGATCGTTCGGGTCGTAGGTCTGGACGATCCGGGCCAGGCTGTCGTTCTCCCCCTGCCTGGGGTCGCCGACCTTGATCAACTCGACGGCCGCCTTGGGCCGGGCGCTGGTGATCCCGGCCACGTTCCGGTCGAAGATGGTGAACCGCATCAGAGGGCGGACGCCCTGGGCCTTGTTGACGCTCACGCGGACGGTGCCGGTGCCGTAATCGACGTACGTCACCCGCCCGCCCGGCTTGTTCATCACCTCTTCCTTGCGGGCAATCGTGTCGCGTATGTCGCGGATGACCGAATTCTGATCCGCGATCGTCTTGGTCCGCTTCTCTTCCTTGGAGTTGTTCTCGTTGATGATGTTGGTGATCTTGGTGTCGAGGGTGGCGATCTGATCGGACTTCTCGCGGTCGGACTTGACCAGGCCCTGGCGGGCCTCCTCGTCCTTCTTGATCGTCTCGTCGAGCTCGGCCTTGGCGGCGGCGAGGGCGTCCTCGACGACCTTCTTCTGGGTCGCGTTGACCTGGTTGGCCAGGTCGAGGTCGCGGCGGATGTCGATGTAATTCAGGGCCAGGATGGTCGTGATCTTGGCCTGGTTGGCCGTCAGGTCCTTGAGCCGGGTCAGCGTCGCCTTGTACGACTGGTCGGGGTTCTTCAGCACGGCGTCGACGACCTCGGCGGCTCGGGCCTTGAGGGCCTCGAACTGAGCGCCGTCGATCCCCTTGGCCTCGACCTTCTTCTGGAAATCGCCGACGGTCGTGGCGATGTCGGCGCCGATCGCCTTGATCTCCTCCTTGAACTGCTCCTGATCCTTCTTCATCTGGGCCTTGGCCGCATCGAAGTCCTCGATGGCCGCGTAGCCGAGCTGGGTCCGGTATTCATTCTCGGCCGTCGTGCGGTCCCGGATGCTCTTGTCCTGCTCGGAGATCTTGGCCTGGGCCTTGGTGTTCTTCTCGACCTCCAGGTTGTAGTTGGAGTTGAGGAAGTAGACCGCGACCAGCAAGACCACCGTCAGCGCGATGCTGAACGCCGTGGCGATTTTCAGCCCGAACGATTCATTCGACGAAGCGGCCATGGTTGATAGCTCCCGCCGACGGACCGGCTCGCGGACAGAGCGCTACGGTCCGGCGGTTTGCAGATAATATGTCACACGAGGCGGGAACGGAGGGGCGAATCGCGAAGAAACCGCGTCCGCGAGGGACGATCACGGATGAGCCTGCGGGAAATCGGGCCCTCGACGATTGTATGGCCGGGCCATCCCCGAGAGCCCGGAGAATCCGGGCCGTCGTCCCTCGACTCCCTATCCTGACATGATTTTGACGAGGATGACGCCCGAAAGTTCCCGAGACTCGAAGATTGATACGTTGGCCGGTCCGCAGTGGATCGGCAGATTGCCGCCGTCTTCCTCCGGTCGGGCCGGACGCGTAGGATGGTGGGGCGACGCGATCGGCCGGCGGACCGGGCCGATGCCCGCAGGGGTCATCCCTCATGGACGACGCATTCCGACTCGAAGCGATCCCGTCCCGCCCCCGGTACTGCCCTCGCTGCCGGGGCTCGGCCGGGGGGGAGGGCCCGCTCTGCGACGAGTGCGGCGAGACCCTCCGCGATCGGGGCTACTGCGCGATCTGCGAGGACTTCTGGGACCTCGACCCGGGCTCGGACTGCCCCAAGCACGACGTCGAACTCCTCGACGAGCCGCCCCGGGCCGAGGGCTTCGGCCCGGCCTGCGAGCGGGCCTCGCTGGTGACGGTCGCGACGTTCTCGCACCCGAACCAGGCGAACGCGCCGAGGATCAGGCTGGAGGCCGAGGGCATCCCGACGTTCCTCGACGGCGAGCGGATCGCCGGCAACACCTTCTACCAGATCGCCACCGGGGGCGTCCGGCTCCAGGTCCCGGCCTCGCTCGCCTCCGCCGCCCGCATCCTGATCTCGCAGTCCTGGGCCGCGCCGGCCGATCCCGACGACGACCTCGACGACGCCTGGGAAGACCTCGCCCCCGAGCCCGGCGCCCGCCGCCGGTCGATCATGAGGCTGATGATCTACCTCTTCCTGTTCGGCCCGGGAGTCGTCGCCCTATTGTCGGTCCTGGCTGGCCTCTTAGGAGAATGATTCCTTTTGAGGGCGAACGACTCTGAAAATCGCAAATGAACTTAGGGATAAAAGAATCGGTACAGTGTACTCATTTGCGATTTGACGGTTTGGAAATTTCCAACAATAATGTAGCTATAAAAATTATATTTCCAGGCGGCATATTGCCGGAGTAGAAGATTGCTGCGATCTTGGAGCAGGGCGAACCTGGGTTCGATTGAATGTAGTTGTTCAGAACATAAGCGTTTCCTAAATGTCCTGGTTGGGGGAGATCCGGACTGTAAATTCCCATGGCGTAACTACCGTCCGACGTGGAGAGAATCGTGGGATAAGTTGATTCGTTCTCCTGCCCCGCCGGAGGAAACTGTTGAAGTTGATTGCCTGTTGAAGGATCGTAGGACCAGAATGTATTGAATTCGCTATTCAAATACGGTGTTGGCGACTCCAAACGCATTGCGGTGATCGTCTGCGTATTGGGAATGGTGATCGTTCCGACGAATTGAATGACGTTCGGCATGCCGAGGTTGCCAAGACCCACGGTGACGGTCTTCTGAAGTTTCTGGGGCGAAACCACTCAATTGCGCCGGCCGTCCTTGAAGGAGTCGAGCCGAGAACAATCGTCCCATCCGGACTGGCGACTCGGATGACTGGCGCCGGCTGTTGGCTCCGAACCGATCTTGGCCAGACCAGAGCGGTGGAAATTGCTGCGACCACGGCGACGATGGCCAGCGGGATGAAGTGTGTTGTTTTGCGAGTGAACGATGTGGAGGCCGAAGCCGAACGGATGCGGAACATTGGTGCTGCTCCAGTGAGATTCCGTTGTAAAGACGGATTCACTCTGAACCAAATCCAGTCGCGGCGGATCAAGGGTGCTGGCTAAAATTTCGACAAAAGCGCGACTGCTTGAATTTTGATAGAATGGCCCAACCATCGTCCTCAGCGATGCCAACGCGGGCCCGGCGAGATGCGTCACTTTCGCCGGGTCCGCCGCAGCGATGCTTACAAGATCAGGGCCTCATGAAAGGAGGGGCTTCCTCAGAAGATAGACGTCCTGGCTGGGATTTCCCAAAGCCCCTTCGGGGACCATCTCCGCGACTTCGAAGTCCCTGGCCAAGGTCTGTCGTACATAGGTCTCGGGGTGGAACGCCGCGCAATCATTGCTCCCCTGTCGCCCCGCCTTCCGGACCACCGGCTCGCCCGCCCGGTAGCATGACTGCTCTTCCGGCGAGAGCATCGGCAAGTAATGGTCGCCGTGGGTCGTGATCAGGAGATAACCCCCCGGCGCGAGGACTCGCGCCAGCTCACCCATCCAGAATTGTTGAAGATGCTCCGAGAGGTGCGTGAACACGGACAGGCAATAGATGAAGTCGAACCGGCCTGATTCCAGGTCGAGCGGCCGGTCGAGCCGATTGGCGTGGAATCGGGCGAACGGCAGTTGAGTCCGGCACCAGTCGATCAAGACGGGGTTGTAGTCGGTGCCGTGAAGCTCGGGGCCGTTCAGATCGGCCCATTGCCGGATCACCCGGCCTACCCCGCAGCCGAAATCGAGGATCGCGCCGAAGTCCTCGATCGCCAATCCGTTCCGATTCAAGACGTCGCGAATGCTCCGGGCCGCCAACTCGCCCGTGCCGAGGAACCAGGCCACGTCCTCGGTGTTGGCGACCAGGTGGATCAGGCGGCCGGGCGGGACAGGCCGCCCCATCTTCCTCTCCGAGGCGCGGAGCGGCAGGCCCCGCACTCGTTCCCTCGCCTGTCGCGAAATCCGCCCCAATCGCCCCCAGGCACGCGTCAGCAACCGCATGTGCTGGTCCGGCATCCTGCCTCCCATCGCGTCGAGGTTGGGTCTTCTTGAAATCAATAGCTGGCGCACCATACAAGACATTCGAAATCCGGTCAATGGAGATTACTGCCGAGGGAGGATTGAACGTAGATGGATCGCTCAGGCAGATTTCGGCGTCGGCTGGTAGGCGAGCCAGAGCGAGCGGAAGTAGCGGAGGACCCGGTCGGGGTCGGTGCTCTCGGGGATCTCGGCGAGGGTGTACCCCTCGTACCCGGCCCCGGCGAGGAGGGCGAACAGGTCCCGCCAGGGATAAGCCTCGTCGGTCAGGTCGCGGAGGTGGACCTCCCGGATTTTGGGGGCGACCAGGGCGAAGTTCTCGCGGATCGAGCCGTCGACGACGTCGGTCGGGTTGGAGTTCCAGCAGGCGAAGACGTTCGGGTGGTCGGCGTGGTTCAAGATCCGGGCGAAGTTGGGCAGGAGCTGGGTCGTCGCGCCGTGGACCTCGACGCGGATCTCGATGCCGAAGTCGGCGGCGTCCTGGCCGACCTCGCGGAGGGCCTTGCCGATCTGCTCGTAGGTCGCCTCGGGCTCGACCCCCTTGGCCAGGCCGTTGGGGCGGACCTTCACCCCGGGCGAGCCGATGTCGTGGGCCAGGCGGACGTAAGCCTTGGTCCCCTCGATGTTCTCGCGGACCTTCGCCGGGTCGGCCGACTGGTATTCGAAGGCCGACCCGAGCCCGGCCAGCTCGACCGGCGAGTCGGCGAACTTCCGCTTGACCTCGGCCCGCTGGTCCTTACTCAGCCCGACCTCGACGCCGTGCTTGTGGCCGGTCCGCAGCTCGACCCCCTCGAACTTCAGGGCTTCGAGCCTCTTGAGGATGGTGTCGAGGTCCCATTCCTTGGCGATGTTGTAGGTGACGGTGCCGAGCTGGAGCATCGGGAGGGCCCTTCGACGGTCGATCGGGATGGTGGCGGTTCGCCGTACTCTCGCCGAACCGACGTGCCGGCACAAGCGGCGGCCCTCGGAGGTTCCCGGGCGAATCGGTCAAGATCAGGTCGCGATTCGGCCGACAAGAAGTCTTGATGCATCCTCGTGCCGACAGGGCGGCCCGGCCGCCCGAACCCCTCCCGACCGTCGACCAGGGATGGTCCTCGTCGGATGGGCGCCGCCTCCCCCCGGTCTCACAGGGACTCGTGATGACGACCGACGCGCCGAGCGACTCTCCGGACCGTTCCCCGATCACGCCGGGCTGGAAGACGCTGGCGGTCGTCGCCGTCTTCTATCTCGGGTGCCTGGTCGTGGCGACCTGGCCGGCCTTCGCGACCTTCAGCACGACGCTCCCCTGGCGGGTCGACCCGCTGGCCCACCTCTGGACGATGCGGTGGAACAAGGCGTGCCTGATGGAGGGGAAGCTCCCGTTCGTCTGCCCCGACATCCAGTATCCCGTCGGCGCGGCGCTCGGCACGCTGCCGCCGATGCACTTCCAGACGCTGCTCTACGTCCCGCTTTCGTTCGTGTTCGACGACATCGTCTGCTACAACATCATCCGGACGTGCTCGTTCCTGCTCACGGGCCTGGGGACGTTCCTGCTGATCTGGAACGTGGTCAAGAGCCGGCTGGCGGCCACTCTGGGCGGGATGACCGCGATGATCGGCACGCCGATGCTCTATTTCTCGCACGGCGAGCTGGAGCAGATCACCGTCGGCTGGTTCCCGATCTTCCTGATCGCCTGGCTCCGCTGGGTCGACCGGCCGAGTTTCCGGGGGCTGGCGGCGTGCGTGGGGCTTTACGCGCTGGTGGCGATGAGCGCGCCGTATTTCGGGGTGTTCGCCGTCTTCCCGGCGACCCTGTACGTCGCCTGGAAGGCGATCGGCGCGGGGTGGTCGGGGATCGGGCCGTGGCTGAGGGCGCGGGTCGGCTGGTTCGCGGCGTTCGGGGCCGTGACGTTGCCGCTGCTGGTCGTCCTGTTCTCGAACCAGATCTGGTCGCTGACGCACGGCTACTCGATGGCCCGTCCCGAGGCGGAGTTCGCCCTTTGCCGGGCGCCGCTCTGGGGCTACCTCGTCCCCACGCCGGTCAACCTGCTGAGCAAGGCGCTCTGGTTCGACACCTACATCCAGAAGGACGTCGGATCGGTCCCCTCATACCTGGGCGTGGTGACGCTGGCCCTGATCGCCTATGCCGCGATCGGTCGGGTCAGGTTCGCCCGGGGGGCGTACTGGTGGGCGCTCCTGGCGTTGCTGGTGGTGCTCTCGCTTGGGGCTTACGCGAAGGTCGGCGACGTCGAGGTGAGCCTGCCGGCGGCCTGGCTCAAGAAGTACTTCGTCGGCTTCCGGATGATCCGGGTGCCCGCCCGGTTCAACCTGTTCGCCTCGGTGGCCGCGGCGGTCGTCGCGGCGGCCGGGCTCCGGCATCTGCTGGCGAAGCTGCCCAGCCGGCCCGCCCGGGTCGCGGCCTTCGGCGCCCTGGCGGCGGTGGCGCTGGCGGACCTCAGCACGGTCCCCTATCTGACGATCGACCTGCCGACGATGCCCGCCTGCTACGAGGTCATCCAGAAGGCCGACCCCGCGGCGACGTTCGTCGACGTCCCCCAGTTCAACTCGGGGGCGTTCCAGCTCCCGGCCCTCTGCACCTACTGGCAGTCGTTCCACGGCGGCAAGACGTCGGCCGGCTACACGGCGTTCCTGAACGGCCATTACGACAACCTGCTCTATTACAACTCGCCCTTCGATGCCTTCAAGCTCGCCCGGCCGGGCTACCTGGCGAGCCCGGAGTCGGAGTCGTTCGAACTGGCCCAGGGCATGGACTTCCGGTCGTATACCTGGCTCTACCTGAAGGTCCACGGGCTCCGGTACGTGGTCGTCCACCAGCGGCCCGGGTCGTTCCCCGAGTTCGCCGTCCACCTCGATCGGCTCAAGGAGCTGCTCCAGGGCGCGAAGGTCTTCGAGGACGAGGCCACGGTCGTCTACGACCGCGACCGCCTGCCGGCCCCGTCGAAGCCGGTCCTGCTCTACGCCGAGGGCTGGGGCGACCGGACCCTCAAGGACAACCGCCGCGCCTGCATGCTCGACAAGGCGGCCCGGGTTCACGTCTACAACCCGACGCCCAACCGTCCCTTGACCTTCCGGATGGAGGCCACCGCGAACAAGCGGGCGAGGGCCGTCGCGCTCAAGTCGGAGGGAAAGGAGCTGGCCCGGTGGAACGTCGATCCCGAGGGACGGGCCTCGCTCGACTCGCCGCCGTTCCGGCTCGCGGCCGGCCTCCACGAGCTGACCATCGAGAGCGACGGCGAGGACCCTCCCTACCGGGTCGACTCGGTCAGGACCGGGAGCCACGCCCCGTTCAGCCTCTGGGCCAGCGAGATCGGCCTCTCGCCGGCGCCGGAAGTCCCGAGCGTCGCCGATCGGCCGAAGGGCGACGCCCGGCGGTGAGGCCATTCCGGCCGCGCTCGATCGACCGCCACTTCCCGCCCTTTTGGAGTGCGGGAGCTTGCTCCCGCTTTGCCGGGCGGAGCTTGCTCCGCTGTCCTCGCCGGTTGCGCCCGGAGCAAGCTCCGGGGCCGAAAGCGGGAGCAAGCTCCCAATGGCACTTACTTTGCAAAATTCCGAGGCCCGATCGGCACGGCATGCTATTTGCGCATTGACCTCCTTATTTCTCGGGAGGCGTCGCGCATGGTCGCTGGCGAAG